>NZ_JBEZVK010000065.1:0-36765 GCF_040636955.1 Streptomyces sp. NPDC032472 | reverse complement strand
CCTGACCACTGGGCCAATGGCTCACTCCGCACCGCGAATCTCCGGCCAGGTTTGAGGCGCGGGGGGTACCCCCAGCGGTAGCTGGGGGAGGGTCCGGGCGGAGCCCGGTTTCGGGAAGGGGCGGGGTGGGGAACTGCTCCGCGCAGCGGCGACACCCGCGGCCCGGCTCGCGCAGCGGCGGAACCGCGACCCCGGGGCGGGATTTATATCGGGCATACACGGTTCTGTCGGGGTTTTCAGGCCGTCCTCAGGAAGCTTTCATGAACCCGGGACACAGTCACGGCATGACCGATCGCTTCCGCCTCGACGGCGACGACCACCCGCAGGAGAACGACCCCTCGGCCTATCCCCCGCTGCCCGGCTATCCGCCCCAGCCCCCCGCCCCCGCCCCCGCCCCCCAGGGGCCTTCCCACGCCGCGCGGGCCCGGCGGCCCGTCGGACTGTTCGTGGCCGTCGCGCTCGCCGCCGCGGTCGTCGGCGGCGGCACCGCCACAGCGGTCCAGCAGCTGCTGGCCGACCGCGCCGCCGGCCCGGCCGGCATCAACGGCACCAACGTCTCCCGCTCCAGCACCGGCACGGTCGCCGGCGTAGCCGAACAGGTCAGCCCCTCCGTCGTCCGCATCGACACCCGCACCGGCTCCGGCCAGGGCACCGGCTCGGGCGTCGTGATCACCGCCGACGGCGAGATCGTCACCAACAACCACGTCGTCAGCGGCGCCTCCGAGATCCAGGTGACGATGAGCGACGGGAAGAAGTACACGGCCAAGACCGTCGGCACCGATCCGGACAAGGACCTCGCGCTCATCAAGCTGCAGGGAGCCGGCGGCCTCAGGCCCGCCGCGCTCGGCAACTCCGACGGCCTCAAGGTCGGCGACCAGGTCGTCGCCATCGGCTCCCCCGACCGCCTCACCGGCACCGTCACCAGCGGCATCGTCTCGGCCCTGAACCGCGAGGTCAACGTACCCAAGTCAGAGCAGCAGCCCCCCCAGCGGCAGCGCAGTGGCGGCGGCTGGCCGTTCTCGTACGACGGCCGCCAGTTCAACGGGACCACCGGCTCGGACACCACCTCGTACAAGGCCATCCAGACGGACGCCTCCCTCAACCCGGGCAACTCCGGCGGCGCCCTGGTCAACATGGACGGCGAGATCGTCGGCATGCCGTCCGCGATCTACTCCCCCGCCGGCGACAGCGGCTCCGCCGGCAGCGTCGGCCTCGGCTTCGCCATCCCGGTCAACACGATCAAGGCCGATCTGCCCGCCCTCCGCAAGGGCGGCAGCGGCACCGGCTCCGCCGGCGACGACAGCGGCGGGTTCGGGACCCGGTTCTGACCGCGCACCGGCATCCCGGCGGATCTGCGACGCTGGGAGGCACCGCCGAGCACCCGACCACCACCTGGGGGAGCCCCACATGATTCCCGCCGAAGGCGATCCGCACCGCATCCTCGTCGTCGACGACGAGCCGGCGGTGCGGGAGGCCCTGCGCCGCAGCCTCGCCTTCGAGGGCTACGCCCCCCAGACCGCGGTCGACGGGCTCGACGCCCTCGACAAGACGGCCTCGTACGGCCCGGACCTGATCATCCTCGACATCCAGATGCCCCGCATGGACGGCCTGACGGCGGCCCGTCGGCTGCGTGCCGCCGGCAGCACCACCCCGATCCTGATGCTCACCGCCCGCGACACCGTCGGCGACCGCGTCACCGGCCTCGACGCGGGCGCCGACGACTACCTGGTCAAGCCCTTCGAGCTCGACGAGCTCTTCGCCCGCGTCCGCGCCCTGCTGCGCCGCAGCGCCTACGCCGCCCCCGCCTCCGGCGCGCTCCAGGCGGAGGAGGACGCCCTCGTCTTCGGCGACCTGCGGATGGACCAGGCCACCCGCGAGGTGACCCGGGCCGGGCGCCTGGTCGAGCTGACCCGGACCGAGTTCACGCTGCTGGAGATGTTCCTGGCCCACCCGCGCCAGGTGCTGACCCGCGAGCAGATCCTGAAGACCGTGTGGGGCTTCGACTTCGAGCCGAGCTCCAACTCCCTGGACGTGTACGTGATGTACCTGCGCCGCAAGACCGAGGCCGGCGGCGAGCCCCGCCTGGTGCACACCGTGCGCGGGGTCGGCTACGTGCTGCGCGCCGCCGGGGCCGGGGACTCCGGGGGACCGGAATGAGCCCTGCCGCCAGATTCCGCGGGCTGCCGCTGCGCTCGCGGCTGGCCCTGCTGGTGGCGGTGGCGGTGGCGGTGGCCGTCGCGGCGGTCGCGGCCGTGTGCTGGGTGATGGTGCGCACGCAGCTCAGCGAGCAGCTCGACCGCTCGCTGATGGCGACGAACCCGTCCGCGGAGGTCGTACGCAGGCTGCAGGAGGGCTGCCCCACCGCCCCCTCTCGGCCGGTGCAGGAGATCGCCGGCAACCTCAACCCGACCGTCCAGATCGTGGCCGCCGACGGCAGCCACTGCTGGGTGAGCGGGCTGCCGGACCTGCCCGTCACCGTCGTCGACCGGCAGGTCGCGGCCGGGCAGCGGGCCAGCGCCCTGCACGACGCCCGCACCCCCGACGGCACCGCGATGCGCGTCTACACCTTCACGGCCCAGGCCCAGCGCGGTTCCCCGGTGTTCGGGATCTCCGTCGCCAAGCCGCTGGCCGACGTCGACGAGCCGCTGTCGACCCTGGCCTGGGTGCTGCTGCTGGTGGCCGGGGTCGGCGCCGTCGGCGCGGGCGCGGCCGGCCTGTGGGTGGCCCGTACCGGGCTGCGGCCGGTCGACGAACTGACCGGCGCCGTCGAGCACATCGCCCGCACCGAGGACCTCACCGTGCGGATCCCCGACGAGGGCGACGACGAGATCGCCCGCCTGTCGCGGTCCTTCAACTCCATGACGGCGGCCCTGGCCTCCTCCCGGGAGCGCCAGTCCCAGCTGATCGCGGACGCCGGCCACGAGCTGCGTACCCCGCTGACCTCGCTGCGCACCAACATCGAGCTGCTCGCGCGCAGCGAGGAGACCGGCCGGGCCATCCCGCCGGAGGACCGCCGTGAGCTGCTGGCCTCGGTGAAGGCGCAGATGACGGAGCTGGCCGCGCTGATCGGGGACCTGCAGGAGCTGTCGCGTCCCGACGCGGGCCCGCCCGCCCGGCTGGAGGTGGTGGCGCTGCACGACATCGCGCGCAGCGCCCTGTCGCGGGCCCGGCTGCGCGGCCCGGAGCTGGTCTTCGACGCCGAGCTGGAGCCCTGGTACGTACGGGGGGAGGCGGCGGCGCTGGAGCGGGCGGTGGTCAACGTGCTGGACAACGCGGTGAAGTTCAGCCCGTCGGGCGGTGTCGTGGCCCTCTCGCTGCGGGCGGGCGAGCTGACCGTACGCGACCACGGTCCCGGCATCCCGGCGGAGGACCTCCCGCACGTCTTCGAGCGGTTCTGGCGGTCGGAGTCGGCGCGGTCCCTGCCGGGCAGCGGGCTCGGCCTGTCCATCGTGGCGCGTACGGCCGAGCGCTCGGGCGGCAGTGCCCGGCTGCGGGCCCCGGCGGACGGCGGCCCGGGCACGGAGGCGGTGCTGCGCATCCCGGGGGCGCCGACGCCGCCGCCCTCGGCCGCGGAGGCCGCCGCGGCCGGGGGTGCACCGGCCGCGGCCGACGGCCGGTCAGTTGTGCCGGATCAGTGAGGCGACCAGGCCGGAGCGGGTGTTGGGGAAGTCCATGGGGACGATGCCGAGCCCGGTCCGGCCGGCCAGCTCCGCTCCGTCGACGAAGGCCTGGGCCTGCGGATTGAGGCGGTCGGAGTTCCAGCGCGGCGGCATGTAGGCCGAGGTGCTGGTGTAGTTGACGAAGAGCTTGCCGGGCTGCTGCACGGCCCGCCGGAACTGGTTCTCGATCTTGCCGCGCTTGGCGAACGGCTCGGCGTTCCAGTCGTCCTGGATGTCGAAGACGCCGCCGTCGCCGTAGCGCAGGCCGGGCAGGCCGCCGTTGTCGGCGAGGAGGACGACCTTGCCGCGGGCCTGGCCGAGGGTGGGCAGGGTGTCGGCGATCCGGAACAGCGGCCGCCAGCCGCGGTGGTCGAGGTAGTCGTCGAAGACGGCCCGGAAGACCTGGTCGCTCTCGCCGGAGTACTCCTGCTTGAGGCGCATCAGCACGGTCTCGCCCGGGTGCGCGGCGAGGAAGTTCGCGCAGGCGATCAGGACGTCGCCGAACATCAGGCCCTGGTAGAAGGAGCCGTGGTGGATGGCGAACGAGCCCCCGGTGACCCGGCAGCGGACGTCGAGGAAGCGGATGCCGGAGTCGAGCTGTTCGGCGATCGAGGTGTTCTGGCAGGCGACGAAGAGGCCGCCCTGTCTGGCGCCGGAGTCGTGGGTGCCGGGGATGGTCATCCGCTGCAGGGCGGTGGAGTCGGCGAGGCCGGACATCCAGTCCTGCGTGCCGAGCGCGCCCCGGGCGGTGAGCGTACGGGCCGCCGCGGGGGCCGCCGTGCCCAGGGAGAGGGCGGTGCCCGCGCCCGCCGCCGTCACCGCGGCCAGAAATGCCCGACGTTCCAGTGCCATGCCCGCCCCTTTGCCGGTCCAGTGGTTGGACCGGAGTATGGCGTGCGGGCCCTGCGGTGACTACCCGTCGGTAGGGACGGGCTTGTCGAGCAACTCGGCCATCGTGCGCAGGCCTTGGGCGAGCTCGCGCCCCGTCGGTGCCGTCTCCGGATCGGTCAGGGCCTGCACCATCACCCCGCTGAGCAGCGCGATGTGCAGCGACCCCAGGGACCGTACGTCCTCCTCGGAGACCTCCTCGACGGGGACCCCGAGCAGCCCCGCGGCCACCATCCGCCGGTTGCGGCGCTGGCCCTCGGCGAGGACGGCGAGCAGCTCGGGCCGGGACTGGGCGTGGACGAAGGCCTCGACGGAGGCGGTCCACAGCCAGCGCATCTCGCCGAAGTCGCGGATCTTGCGGTCCCAGGTGTCGGCGTAGCGCTCCTCGGCGGTGGCGCCCTGTCCGACGAGCCGTCCGGAGCCGGCGGACCAGTCCTCCATGGCGGCGAACAGCGCCTGGTTGAGGAGGGCTTCGCGCGAGCCGAAGTGGTAGCCGATCGCGGCCATGCTCACGTCCGCGGCCGAGGCGATGTCGCGCACGGTGGTGCGCAGGTAGCCCTTCTCCTCCAGGCAGCGGCGGGCTCCGGCCAGCAGGTCCTCGCGATTTCCCATGCCGGGATCGTATCCGCGCGCCTCATCTTGGGCGCACGCCCAAGACGCATGTATTGCGCGTTTGCCCAAACGCTGGCAAGGTGAAGGCACGCGAAGGGGCCGCGGCAGACCGCCGAGGACCGGCCCGCCGACCGCACACAAGGGGGAGCCACGCCATGCGCCACGAACTGAAGATCGACGACCGCACCCTGTCCTACCTGGACTTCGGCGGCCCCGGCCGCCCGCTGCTCGCCCTGCACGGCGGGCTGTCCGAGGGTGCCGCCTTCACCGGCCTCGCCGAGGCCCTCGGCGAGGACTGGCGGGTCATCGCCCCCGACCAGCGCGGCCACGGCGACTCCGACCGCGCCGGGCACTACCGCACCGAGGGGTACGTCGCCGACGCCGTCGCCCTCCTCGACCACCTCGGCCTCGACGCCCCGGTCGTCGTCCTCGGCTACTCGCTCGGCGGGGTCATCGCCGTCCACCTCGCCGCCGAGCACCCGGGCCGGGTCGCCGCCCTCATCGACACCGACTCCACCGTCGAGGTGCCCCGCGCCGCCGCCGACGGCCCCGCGGTGCCGGCCGGCTTCGAGTTCCTGACCGGCATGCGCTACACCGCCCCCACCCGCGAGGAGCTCCTCGAAGCCGCCGGCCCCATCGGCTCGCAGTTCGTCGCGCCGGCCCTGCGCCCCCTGGCCGACGGCTCCGGCTGGCGGCTGCCCTTCCACCCGCAGGACATGCTCGACTCCATCGCCGGCGCCCGCGGCGACCACTGGGAGGCCTGGCTCGCGAGCACCTGCCCCGCCCTGCTGATCCGCGCCGGCGACAGCACCGCCCTGCCGCAGGCCACGGCCGACGCGATGGTGGCCCGCCGGCCCGGGACCTCGTACACGGCCGTCCAGGGCGACCACTTCGCGCCCTTCACCCACCCGGAGGCCTTCCACGCGGCCGTAGGGAAGTACCTCGCCGGCATCTGACCGGCGTCCACGCCGGCTCCCGTGCCACGGGGGTGCGCGGGAGGGGCCGGAAGCGGAAAGGAACCGAAAAAGCCCGAGGGGGCGGCGGGCCGTCGGGCCTGCCGCCCCCTCGGGGGTCCAGCGGGGTGCTGCTTCCAGCCGGGTGTTACTTGACGACCGTGATCCGGTTCGCCGCCGGCGGGGCGATCGGGTTCGCCGCCGAGGACTTCGCCAGGTAGGCGTTGAAGGCCTCCAGGTCGGGCACGCCGACCAGCTTGTTCTTGTGCTCCTTCAGGACGGTGAAGCCGTCGCCGCCGCCCGCGAGGAACTCGTTCATCGCGACGCGGTAGGTCTTGGCCGGGTCGATCGCCTGGCCGTTCAGCTTCACCGAGTCCACGACGATGCGGTCCGCACCCGACTTGGTCATGTCCAGGGTGTACGTGAAGCCCTTCGACACCTGCAGGATCTTCGGGTTCGCGCCGTTGACCGGGCCGCTCACCTGCTGCTGGAGCGCCGTGACCAGCTGCGCACCGGTCAGGTCCACGATGTTCATCAGGTTGTTGAACGGCTGGACCGTGTAGGACTCGCCGTACGTGACGACACCGTCGCCCTCGTCGCCCGCGGCCTTGTACGCCAGGTCGGCCCGGATGCCGCCCGGGTTCATGATGGCCAGCTGCGCGCCGCCCTTCTCGGCCGGGGCCGTGGCCTCCAGCTGGGCGTCCGCGATCAGGTCGCCGAGCGGCTTCTCCGGCGCCTCCGAGCCGCGGCCCGCGATGTCGGCGGAAATGTAGCCCATCGGCCGGTTCGCGACCGGGGCCGCGAGCGTCTTCCAGCGGTCGATCAGCTCGGTCATGTCCGGGGCCTTGGGCAGGTCACGGGAGACGATCTTGTTGACCGGCTTCGGCGCGAGCGCGGCCGTGCGGACGATGTCCTTGGTCTGCCGGTCGTACGTCAGCGTGGTGTCGGTGAAGAGGCGGCCGTAGGAGGCGGCCGAGGTGACCATGCGCGGGTTGCCCGCCGGGTCGGGGATGTTGCAGGCGTACGCCTGGTGCGTGTGGCCGGTGACCAGGGCGTCGACCTTCGGGTCCACGTTCTTGGCGATGTCCACGATCGCGCCGGAGATGCCGGCGCCCGCGCCCGGGCTGTTGCAGTCGTAGTTGTACGCGCCGCTCGCGGGCAGGCCGCCCTCGTGGATCAGCGCGACGATCGACTTCACGCCCTGCTTGTTCAGCTCCTCGGCGTACTTGTTGATCGTCTCGACCTCGTCGCCGAACTTCAGGCCCTTGACGCCGTCGGCCGTCACCACGTCCGGGGTGCCCTCCAGGGTGACGCCGATGAAGCCGATCTTCACGTCCCCCTTCTTCCAGATGAAGGTGGGCGACATCAGCGGTCGCTTGGTCTTCTCGTCGGTGACGTTCGCCGCGAGGTACTTGAACTCCGAGCCGGTGAACTCCTTGCCCATCTCGAAGCAGCCGTCGACGGGGTGGCAGCCGCCGTACGCCATGCGGCGCAGCTCGGTCTTGCCCTCGTCGAACTCGTGGTTGCCGACGCTGGTGACGTCCAGCTTCAGCTTGTTCAGCGCCTCGACGGTCGGCTCGTCGTGGAAGAGCCCGGACAGCATCGGGCTGCCGCCGATCATGTCGCCCGCCGCGGCGGTGACGGAGTACTCGTGGCCCTTGCGGGCCTCGCGCAGGCTGGTCGCCAGGTACTCGACACCGCCGGCCGGTATGGCCTTCGTGGTGCCGTCCGCCTGACGCTCGGTCACGTTGCCCGAGGAGCCCTGCGGCGGCTCCAGGGTGCCGTGGAAGTCGTTGAACGACAGCAGCTGTACGTCGACGGTGCGGCCCTTGGCGGCGCCGGCTCCACTCGCGGCACCGGCCGGCAGGGCGGCGGTGAACACCGCGCCGGTCCCGGCCGTGAGGGCGAGGGCGGTGACGAACAACCGGCGGGTGCGGCGGTGCCGTTGTGGCGTCGCTGACATTTGTTCCCCTTATGAACAGCGGGAGATCTGCGGAAGATCTCGGGAGGTCCGCCGCAGCCTAGTGTCAACGCGCGTAGCACGACAGGGGCGGCGGGTATCGCCCTGGTCACGTGCGGGCGACGCGCGGACGAACGGTTCGCGCCGCACTCCCGGCACGATCCCGGCCGGACCCCGCCCGCGCACCACCGCCGCGGCCCCCCACCGCCGTAGGCTCGGAGCATGAATGACGACGCAGTGACGGCCCTGGAGCCCGGACGACAGATCCAGACCCTCGACGAACTGACGGAGGAGCAGGCCACCGCCGTGCTCGACCTGATCGAGGACGCGGCCCGCACCGACGGCACCACCGCCGTGTCCGAGCAGGGCCGGCTCCAGCTGCGCGGCGGGCCCCGCGAAGGCATCCGGCACTTCCTGCTCACCGAGAAGGGGCGGCTGGCCGCCTACGGCCAACTGGAGGAGACCGACCCGGTGGAGGCGCCCGCCGCCGAGCTCGTCGTCCACCCCGCACTGCGCGGCCGCGGCCACGGCCGCGCCCTCGGCCAGGCCCTGCTCGGCGCCTCCGGCAAGCGGATCCGGGTCTGGGCCCACGGCGGCAAGTCGGCCGCCCGCCACCTCGCCCAGGTCCTCGGCCTGACCCTGTTCCGCGAGCTGCGCCAGCTGCGCCGGCCGCTCGGGCCCGACGCACCGCCGCTGCCCGAGCCCGTCCTGCCCGCCGGGGTGAGCGTGCGCACCTTCGTACCCGGCCAGGACGACGAGGCCTGGCTCGCGGCGAACGCCGCCGCCTTCGCCCACCACCCCGAGCAGGGCTCGCTGACCCAGCGCGACCTGAACGACCGCATCGCACAGCCCTGGTTCGATCCCAAGGGCTTCTTCCTCGCCGAGCGCGAGGGCCGGCTCGTCGGCTTCCACTGGACGAAGGTCCACGCCGAGCAGCAGCTCGGCGAGGTGTACGTCCTCGGCGTCCTGCCCGGCTCCCAGGGCGGCGGCCTCGGCAAGGCCCTCACCGCCGTCGGCCTGCAGCACCTGCAGGCCTCGGGCCTGCCCACGGCCATGCTCTACGTCGACGCCGACAACCCGGCGGCCCTCGCCGTCTACGAGGGCCTCGGCTTCTCCACCCACGAGGTCGACCTCATGTACCGCACCGAGAGCTGACCGCAACCGCCCCGTACGGGTCCACCGGGCGCACCGGGGACCCGTACGGGTGCATTCCGGGCGCCGGAGCGACGTACTCGTGCACCATCCGGAGCCTGGAAGCCATGCGCCATTCACCGACCCTTAAGACGCGCTTGCCACGCTCCCGGCATGAGGCCCCGACTCCGACTGACGGCGAACCCTTCCGACGCGCCCGTCCTGCCCCGCGCGCGGAACAATGGAGTCATGAGCCACCAGCCCAGCGCAGGCCCCACCGAGGTCCCCGCCCAGCACCCGTCGCACCCGTCCGCCGCGGCCTCCGCCGGCTCGCCGACCACCGCCCCCGCGCGGCTCGGGTCGATCGCCGCGCACCGCCCCCATCCCGGCCTCGCCCCCGACCTCGACGCCGACCTCGACGCCTACGAGGACAAGGACGGCGGCGAGCTGCCCGCCGGCCGGTTCCTCGACCGCGAGCGCAGCTGGCTGGCCTTCAACGAGCGCGTCCTGGAACTGGCCGAGGACCCCACCACCCCGCTGCTGGAGCGCACCAACTTCCTGGCCATCTTCGCCAGCAACCTCGACGAGTTCTTCATGGTCCGCGTCGCCGGACTCAAGCGCCGCATAGCGACCGGCGTCGCCACCCGCTCGGCCTCCGGCCTGCAGCCCCGCGAGGTCCTCGACCTGATCTGGACCCGCTCGCGCGAGCTCATGGCCCGCCACGCCGCCTGCTACCAGCAGGACATCGCCCCCCAGCTCGCCGAGGAGGGCATCCACCTCATCCGCTGGCCCGACCTCACCGAGAAGGAGCAGGCCCGCCTCTTCACCCTGTTCCGCAACCAGATCTTCCCGGTGCTGACCCCGCTGGCCGTGGACCCCGCGCACCCCTTCCCGTACATCTCCGGCCTGTCGCTGAACCTGGCCGTGGTCGTGCGCAACCCCGTCAGCGGCCACCGGCACTTCGCCCGCGTCAAGGTGCCGCCGCTGCTCTCCCGCTTCCTGGAGGCCTCGCCGCAGCGCTACGTCCCGCTGGAGGACGTCATCGCCGCGCACCTGGAGGAGCTCTTCCCCGGCATGGAGGTGCTCGCGCACCACATGTTCCGCGTCACCCGCAACGAGGACCTCGAGGTCGAGGAGGACGACGCCGAGAACCTGCTCCAGGCCCTGGAGAAGGAGCTCATGCGCCGCCGCTTCGGCCCGCCGGTGCGCCTGGAGGTCGAGGAGTCCATCGACCCCGGCGTCCTGGACCTGCTGGTGCAGGAGCTGAAGATCTCCGCCGCCGAGGTGTACCCGCTGCCCGGGCCGCTGGACCTGACCGGCCTCTTCGGCATCGCCTCCCTGGACCGGCCCGAGCTGAAGTACCCCAAGTTCGTCGCCGGCACCCACCGCGACCTCGCCGAGGTCGAGTCGGCCTCCGCGCCCGACATCTTCGCCGCGCTGCGCGAGCGCGACGTCCTGCTGCACCACCCGTACGACTCCTTCTCCACCTCCGTGCAGGCCTTCCTGGAGCAGGCCGCCGCCGACCCGGACGTCCTCGCGATCAAGCAGACGCTGTACCGCACCTCCGGCGACTCCCCGATCGTCGACGCCCTGATCGACGCCGCCGAGTCCGGCAAGCAGGTCCTCGTCCTCGTCGAGATCAAGGCCCGCTTCGACGAGCAGGCCAACATCAAGTGGGCGCGCAAGCTGGAGGAGTCCGGCTGCCACGTCGTCTACGGCCTGGTGGGCCTCAAGACCCACTGCAAGCTGTCGCTGGTCGTCCGCCAGGAGGGCGACACGCTGCGCCGCTACTCCCACGTCGGCACCGGCAACTACCACCCCAAGACCGCCCGCCTGTACGAGGACCTCGGCCTGCTCACCGCCGACCCGCAGGTCGGCGCGGACCTCTCCGACCTCTTCAACCGGCTCTCGGGCTACTCCCGCCGCGAGACCTACCGCCGGCTGATCGTCGCCCCGCGCTCGCTGCGCGACGGCCTCATCGCACGGATCGACAAGGAGGCCGCCCACCACCGGGCCGGCCGTCCCGCGTACGTGCGCCTCAAGATGAACTCCATCGTCGACGAGGCCCTGATCGACGCCCTCTACCGGGCCTCCCGGGCCGGGGTCCCGGTCGACATCTGGGTCCGCGGCATCTGCGCCGTGCGCCCCGGGGTCCCCGGACTCTCGGAGAACATCCGGGTCCGCTCCATCCTCGGCCGCTTCCTGGAGCACTCCCGGGTCTTCGCCTTCGGCAACGGCGGCGAGCCCGAGGTGTGGATCGGCAGCGCCGACATGATGCACCGCAACCTCGACCGCCGCATCGAGGCACTGGTCAGGGTCGCCGACCCGGCCCACCGCGCGGCACTCGACCGGATGCTGGAGACCGGCATGTCCGACTCCACGTCCTCCTGGCACCTGGGCCCGGACGGGGAATGGACCCGGCACAGCACCGACCACGAAGGCCAGCCGCTGCGGCACGTTCAGGAGATGTTCATAGACGCCCGGAGGCGCCGGCGTGGCTCTGCCAAACCATGACCTGACAGCGACCGGCGAGGGCTCCGCGGGGGACGTGCTCGGCGCGTACCTGCGGGCCCAGGCCACCGCTTTCCTGCGCGGGCTGCGCCTGCACGAGGAGAGCGGGGCCGACGCCGTCGACGGCGCCGAGGCGGCGCGCAGCCTGCGGGGGGCTGCGCGCCGCATCGGCGGGTCCCTGGCCACCTTCCGCGTGGTCACCGATTCGTCCTGGGCCGACGGGCTGCGCACCGAGCTGGCCTGGCTGTCCGCGACCCTGGCCGACGAGCACGCGTACGCCGCCCGGCTGGCCCGGCTGCTGGAGGCCCTGCACCGGCTCTCCGGCGCGCCCGAGGTCCCCGGGCCGCGCGGCGCGGGGAGCGCGCTGACGGTGGGCTCGGCGCGGGCCGCCGCGCTGCTGGAGCGGCAGCTGACCGTGGCCCGGACCCGGGCCCACTCGGCGACGCTGCAGGCTCTGGGCTCCTCCCGCTTCCACGCGGTCGCCGACGCGGTGGCCGTGCTGGCCTCGGAGGTGCCGCTGGACGTGATCGCCGCGCGCGGCCGGGTCGAGGAGGTGCTCGTCCCGCTCGCCGAGGTGGCCCGGACCCGGCTGGCGGCGGCCGTCTCGGCGCTGCCGCCCGCCGCCGAGGCGCACCCGTACAACGCCGACCACGACGGCTCCTGGCACGAGGTGCGCCGCCTGCTGCGCGTCCACCGCTACGCCCGGGAGGCCCTGGGCGAGGACGTGGCCCGGCTGGCCGCGGCCAACGAGGCCCTGGACCGCCACCGCGACGCGGCCGAGGCGGCCGCGGCCTCGGCGGCCGCCGCCCGCACCCCGCGGATCGCCCCGGCGACGGCGTACGCGCTCGGCGTGCTCCACGCCGACCAGCGCCACGAGGTCGAGGCGGCCCGCTCCACCTTCCAGGACCTGTGGCAGCCGGTGGGCGCGGCGGCCGCCCGCTAGAGACGCCCCGGACCGGCCTCGAAACGACCGCACCCGCGACGGGACCCCTGCCGCGGGTGCGGAACGGAACGTTTTCGGCCAGGCTGGGTGCGTAGCCCGGCAGCGCCCGGGCCGGTTGCCGTGGGTGCGGCGCGGGACGCCGCCGCACGGCCGACCCACCTGCCACTGCAGTACGGGCCCTCGGCCCCGCCGAGGCCCTGGCGGACCGACCGACATGTCCAGTACGAAATCTGCTCGCCGCCGTCATTTCGGGGCGACAACAGCATTCCGTTCCGCCCTGGGCGCGACCTGCGCAGGAGCGTCGCGCCCCGGTCCCGGAAGTGTGCGTTTCCGCAGGTGGGCGGCGTGTGATTGGAGCGGTCCCGATGCCCGTGAGCGTCCCCTGCCGCGGCCCGTGAACCCGCTTCCGCTCCGGCCCCGGCCCGCGCCTGCACCCCCGCCTTCCGCCCGGCCCCCGCATCCTGATCACGAGCCGGTCGGGGTCCCGCCGCGCGGCGCGCCGGGGCGCACTCGGCCGTCCGTCGAGGTTCACCTCCCGTTCACCTCGGCCCGTCGATCGCTTCACCTGTTCTGCCTAATTTTGGTGTTGCGCCGAGCGTGCCGCTGGCCAGATTCAGCGGCCCCACCCGGTGACCGACGTAGTCCTCTTCGCACGCCGCCCCGATACCGAAAGCGGCCGGCGGCTTCTGGAAGGAACACCCGAAAGTGAAGCTTCAGCGCAAGAACATGCTTCGTGCCTCCGCCCTCGGCGCGCTTGTCGTGTCCAGCGCCCTGGTCCTCACGGCGTGCGGCTCGGACGACAACACCAACACCGGCGGCAACGCCAGCGGCAAGCCCTCCGCGGCCGCCGCCGGCGACGTCAAGTGCGACGACGCCAAGGGCAAGCTGCTGGCCTCCGGCTCCTCCGCCCAGAAGAACGCGGTGGACCTGTGGGTGAAGAACTACATGGCCGCCTGCTCCGGCGTCGAGGTGAACTACAAGTCCTCCTCCTCCGGTGAGGGCATCGTCGCCTTCAACCAGGGCACCGTCGGTTTCGCCGGCTCGGACTCGGCGCTGAAGCCCGAGCAGGTCGAGGAGTCCAAGAAGATCTGCACCGGCGGCCAGGGCATCAACCTGCCGATGGTCGGCGGCCCGATCGCCATCGGCTTCAACGTCGCCGGCGTGGACAAGCTCACCCTCGACGCCCCCACCCTCGCGAACATCTTCAACGACAAGATCAAGAAGTGGGACGACGAGGCGATCAAGAAGCTGAACCCGGGCGTCAACCTGCCCGGCACGGCGATCCAGGCCTTCCACCGCTCCGAGGACTCCGGCACCACCGAGAACCTGGGCAAGTACCTCAAGGCCGCCGCTTCCGACGCCTGGACCTACGAGCCCGCCAAGAAGTGGCCCGCCCCGGGCGGCCAGGGTGCCTCCGGCTCCGCCGGTGTCGCCTCCCAGGTGAAGGCCGTCGACGGCGCGATCGGCTACTTCGAGCTCTCCTACGCCTCCGCGCAGAACATCAAGACCGTCGACATCAACACCGGTGCGGCCGCCCCGGTCAAGGCCTCCGCCGACAGCGCCTCCAAGGCCATCGCCGCCGCCAAGATCGCCGGCACCGGCTCCGACCTGGCGCTGAAGCTCGACTACACCACCAAGGCCGAGGGCGCGTACCCGATCGTCCTGGTCACGTACGAGGTCGTCTGCGACAAGGGCAACAAGGCCGAGACGCTCCCGACCGTGAAGTCCTTCCTCGGCTACACCGCCTCGGACGCCGGCCAGAAGGTCCTCTCGGACAACGGCTACGCCCCGATCCCGGCCGAGATCAACACCAAGGTCCGCGAGGTCATCAAGTCGCTGTCCTGAACCCCTGAACCCCGGGGCACCGGGCCGATCCCGTCCGATCGGCCCGGCCCCGGGGCCCCTCCCCGGCACCGCCGGGGAAATCCGGTGCACCGCCGCCAGGGGGCTCGCCCCCCAACCAGACCGGAAAGACCATGGCTTCCACCACACCCACCCAGATAGGCACGCCTCCGCCCGTCGCCACGAGCGGACGGTCCACCGGCCGCGCCGGTGACAAGATCTTCTCGGGGCTCTCCAAGGGCTCCGGCATCCTGCTCCTGGTGATCATGGCGTCGATCGCCGTGTTCCTCACCTACCGGGCCTCCCTCGCACTGTCGAAGAACCAGGGCAACTTCCTGACCACCTTCGACTGGAACGCGTCGGCGAACCCGCCCGTCTTCGGCATCGCCGTCCTGCTCTTCGGCACCGTCGTCAGCTCGATCATCGCGATGGCCATCGCGGTTCCGATCGCCGTCGGCATCGCCCTGTTCATCTCGCACTACGCGCCGCGCAAGCTGGCCACCCCCCTCGCCTACGTGGTCGACCTGCTGGCCGCCGTGCCGTCGATCATCTACGGCATCTGGGGCGCCCTCTTCCTCGTCCCGCAGCTGGGCGGACTGAACCTCTGGCTCGACGAGTACTTCGGCTGGACCTACGTCTTCGACAAGTCCCAGGTCGGCGTCGCCCGCTCGCTCTTCACCGTCGGCATCCTGCTCGCGATCATGATCCTGCCGATCGTGACCAGCGTCAGCCGCGAGGTCTTCCTGCAGGTCCCGCGCATGAACGAGGAGGCCGCCCTGGCCCTCGGCGCGACCCGCTGGGAGGTCATCCGCATGTCGGTGCTGCCCTTCGGCCGCTCCGGCGTCATCTCCGCCTCCATGCTCGGCCTCGGCCGCGCGCTCGGCGAGACCATGGCCGTCGCCACCGTCCTCTCCCCGAGCTTCCTGATCTCCGGCCACCTGCTGGACCCGGGCGGCGGCACGTTCGCCCAGAACATCGCCGCGAAGTTCGACGAGGCCAACGAGTTCGGCCGTGACGCGCTGATCGCCTCCGGTCTCGTCCTCTTCCTGCTCACCCTGCTGGTCAACGGCGCCGCCCGCATGATCATTGCGCGCCGCAAGGAGTACTCGGGGGCGAACGCCTGATGAGCCACGCAATCCAGGACCAGCGCCCCGTCCGGCCGTCCCGGTCCACCGCCGACTCCGGCCTCACCCGCGGCGGCCTGCCCCGCTGGGCGCCCCTCGGCATCGGCGCCGCCTCCGCCGCCCTCGGCATCGTCATCGGCCTCGTCTTCGACCTGCACAGCAAGGTCCAGTGGGGTCTGATCGCCGCCCTGCTCTTCATCGCGATCACCTACACCGCCAGCGCGGTCGTCGAGAACCGCCGCCAGGCCAAGGACCGCGTCGCGACCTCCCTGATCTGGGTCTGCTTCCTCCTCGCGGTCGTCCCGCTCCTGTCGCTGATCTGGACCACCGTCAGCCGCGGCGTCAAGGCCCTCGACGCCGACTTCCTCAGCCACTCGATGAACGGCGTCACCAGCTTCGAGCAGGGCGGCGGCGTCTACCACGCGCTGCTCGGCACCATCGAGCAGGTCGCCCTCGCCACGCTGATCGCCGCCCCCATCGGCCTGCTGACCGCCGTCTACCTGGTCGAGTACGGCAAGGGCCGCCTCGCCAAGGCCGTCACGTTCTTCGTCGACGTCATGACCGGCATCCCGTCCATCGTCGCGGGCCTGTTCATCCTGACGACCTGGAACCTGATGCTCGGCTTCGGCCCGTCCGGCTTCGCCGGCGCGATGGCCCTGTCGATCCTGATGATGCCCGTCGTGGTCCGCTCCACCGAGGAGATGCTCAAGCTCGTCCCGAACGAGCTGCGCGAGGCAGCCCTCGCCCTCGGCGTGCCGAAATGGCGCATGATCCTCAAGGTGGTCCTCCCGACCGCCGTCGGCGGCATCGCCACCGGCCTGATGCTGGCCGTCGCCCGCATCGCCGGCGAGACCGCCCCGATCATGCTGCTGGTCTTCGGCTCCCAGCTGATCAACGGCAACCCCTTCGAAGGTGCTCAGTCCTCGCTCCCGCTGTACATCTGGGAGCAGTACAAGGTCGGCAGTGACGCCTCCTACGACCGGGCATGGGCCGCAGCGCTCGTCCTGATCGCCTTCGTCATGATCCTCAACCTGGTGGCCCGCGGCATCGCCCGCTGGAAGGCCCCGAAGACCGGTCGCTGACGCGACTGCATGAAAGCGAAGTGACCCTCATGGCCAAGCGAATCGACGTCAGCGGCCTGTCCGCCTTCTACGGCAACCACAAGGCCATCGACGACATCTCGATGACCGTGGAGCCGCGCTCCGTGACCGCCTTCATCGGCCCGTCCGGCTGCGGCAAGTCCACCTTCCTGCGCACCCTGAACCGCATGCACGAGGTCACCCCCGGCGGCCGCGTCGAGGGCAAGGTCCTCCTGGACGACGAGAACCTCTACGGCCCCGGCGTGGACCCGGTCGCGGTACGCCGCACGGTCGGCATGGTCTTCCAGCGCCCCAACCCCTTCCCCACCATGTCGATCTTCGACAACGTGGCGGCGGGCCTGCGCCTGAACGGCAGCCACCGCAAGGCCGACCTCGCGGACATCGTCGAGCGCTCCCTCAAGGGCGCCAACCTGTGGAACGAGGTCAAGGACCGCCTGAACAAGCCGGGCTCCGGCCTCTCCGGCGGCCAGCAGCAGCGCCTGTGCATCGCCCGCGCCATCGCGGTCGAGCCGCAGGTCCTGCTGATGGACGAGCCCTGCTCCGCCCTGGACCCGATCTCCACCCTCGCCATCGAGGACCTGATCGGCGAGCTGAAGGAGCGCTTCACGATCGTCATCGTGACGCACAACATGCAGCAGGCGGCCCGCGTCTCGGACCGCACCGCGTTCTTCAACCTCGCGGCGGTCGGCCAGCCCGGCAAGCTGATCGAGATCGACGACACGGACCGGATCTTCTCCAACCCGTCCGTCCAGGCGACCGAGGACTACATCTCGGGCCGCTTCGGGTAATCCCAAGGACCAGCGGCTCCCGGGCCGCGCAGAGCGTCCTGCGGTGCTGCATGGCGGTGCCACCGCAAGGCGAAGGGCCGGCTCCCCCCGGGTGGGGGGAGCCGGCCCGATTTCGTTCCGGCACCCTTCGGCGCGCGCCCGTACCGCTAGCCGACGGCCAGGTCCACGAGCCAGAAGCACAGCGCGGCGACGAGGCCCGCGGCCGGCATGGTGATGAACCAGCCCATGACGATGTTCTTCGCGACGCCCCAGCGGACCGCGTTGACCCGCTTGGTCGCGCCGACACCCATGATCGCCGAGGTGATCACGTGGGTGGTGGAGATCGGCGCCTTGAAGATGAAGGCCGTGGCGAACATGATCGACGCGCCGGTCGTCTCGGCCGCGAAGCCCTGCGGCGGGTCCAGCTCGATGATCTTGCGGCCGAGGGTGCGCATGATGCGCCAGCCGCCCGCGTACGTACCGAGCGACAGCATCACCGCGCACACCAGCTTGACCCACACCGGGATCGGGGCGCCCGCGTCCTGGACATCGGCGATGACCAGGGCCATCACCACGACGCCCATCGTCTTCTGGGCGTCCTGGAGGCCGTGGCCGAGGGCCATGCCGGCCGCCGAGACCGTCTGCGCGATACGGAAGCCGCGCTTGGCCTTGTGCGGGTTGGCCCGCCGGAAGATCCACATGATCGCGACCATCACCAGGTAGCCGGCGACCAGGCCGACGACCGGCGAGAGGAACATCGGGATGACGACCTTGTCGACGACGCCCGACCAGATGACCCCGATCCCCCCGGCCAGCGCCGCACCCACCATGCCGCCGAAGAGGGCGTGCGAGGAGGACGACGGCAGGCCGAAGTACCAGGTGATCAGGTTCCAGACGATCGCGCCGACGAGCGCCGCGAACAGGACCCACATCCCGGTCGAGCCCGTCGGGGTCTCGATGAGGCCCTCACTGACCGTCTTGGCCACGCCGCTGCCCAGGAAGGCACCGGCGAGGTTCATCACCGCGGCCATCGCGAGGGCGGCGCGCGGGGTCAGCGCCCGGGTCGAGACCGAGGTCGCGATCGCGTTCGCAGAGTCGTGGAAACCGTTGGTGTACGTGAAACCGAGCGCGACACCGATGGTCACGATCAGAGCGAAGGTGTCCACGAGGTTCAGGACTCCTTGACCGCGATGGTCTCCACCGTGTTCGCGACGTGCTCGAACGCGTCCGCGGCCTCTTCGAGCACGTCGACGATCTGCTTGAGCTTGAGCACCTCGATCGCGTCGTACTTGCCGTTGAAGAGGTGCGCGAGCAGCTTGCGGTGGATCTGGTCGGCCTGGTTCTCGAGGCGGTTGACCTCGATCCAGTACTCGGTGAGGTTGTCCATCGTGCGCAGGTGCGGCATGGCCTCGGCGGTCAGCTCGGCCGCCCGCGCCAGGACCTCGATCTGCTGCTCGACGCCCTTGGGGAGCTCCTCGATGTTGTAGAGGACGACCAGGTCGACGGCCTCCTCCATGAAGTCCATGATGTCGTCGAGCGACGAGGCGAGGGAGTAGATGTCCTCGCGGTCGAACGGCGTGATGAACGAGGAGTTCAGCTGGTGGAAGATCGCGTGGGTGGCGTCGTCTCCCGCGTGCTCGGCCGCACGCATCCGCTCCGCGATCTCGGCCCGGGCGGAGGGATCCGCTCCGAGCAGTTCCATCAGGAGCTTGGAGCCCGTGACGATGTTGTCCGCGGATGCGGCGAACATGTCGTAGAAGCTCGTCTCCCTGGGGGTCAGACGAAATCGCACGTGTGGTCCTCGGGGTGCATCGGATTCGGTCAGGCTGATGCTAGGCGCATCGCCCGGCCACGGCTAACCGGCGGTCCCAGGGTGTCCTCCATCAGGCACAGTGAGCCTGCGGACCCCTGCCCTCGCGGCCGGGGCCCGGTAACCTATACCCATGAGGGGTATGCACCAGGAATGCGCCCCTCGTCCGGACCACGGGAGGACCCCATGACGGCCATCGAGGCGGAAGGCTCCGGAGCCGCTGTCGCCCCCGGTACGGCCCCTGAAGCGCCGGTGCACGGGTATCACCACCAGAAGGACGAGCACCTCAAGCGGCTCCGCCGGATCGAGGGGCAGATCCGCGGCCTGCAGCGGCTCGTCGACGAGGACGTGTACTGCATCGACATACTCACCCAGGTCTCGGCGAGCACGAAGGCGCTGCAGTCCTTCGCGCTGCAGCTCCTGGAGGAGCACCTGAGGCACTGCGTCGCCGACGCGGCCGTCAAGGGCGGCTCCGAGATCGACGCCAAGGTGGAGGAGGCCACGAAGGCGATCGCCCGGCTGCTGCGGACCTGAGGGGCGGGCCGGGGGCGGAGCGCCGGCGGGGGCCGCCGGCGGAGCCACGGCACCGGCGGGAGCAAGGGCACCGGCGGGGGCCACGGCACCGGCGGGCGTTACAGCCCCAGGCCCATCAGGACCTCGTCGATCCGGTCCTGGCTGAGCCGCTCCTCGTCCGCCGCGGAGGCCGCGATGATCAGCTCGCCGCACAGCTCGATCTCGGCGAGCGCCACGTGGTCCTGCACCGTCGTAGCGCCAGCGGGAGTCACGCGTGTCACCTCAATCTGCCGCCATCGGACATGGGCGTACGGTTTCCCAGCCTAGGGAGGGCCGGGCGCGGTGCGCATGACACGGATGGACCATTTCCGGCTACCCCGCCATGGTCCGATCGCGCCGCCCCGGGACCGCCCGACCGGCTATTCGGCGATCTTCCCGGCGTAAATGTCCTTGCTTGCGGGCAATACGACGCTCACCGGCGTCCCGAATCCATACAGCAGCGTGGTGGAGGAGACATCGATCACGCCATTGTTGACATACGAGAACCGGTGCCGGACCTTCCGCAGCCGGCCCTCCTGGTCGAGGTAGGCGTCGAAGGGCACGGTGTCCTTGCTGAACCCTTTCGCTGCTGCTTCCAAGGCTCCCTTGACCCCCGGCGAGGCGCTTTGCGCGGCCCGCCCGATGTCCGTGGTCCCCTGGTAGTGGCGCACCTTGGTGCCCGCCAGATCGGTCTCGCCGACGTAGCGGACCTCCTGCGCCCCGCGCAGCAGCTCGGCCGCGGCCAGCGGGTCGGTCGCCCCGCCCGTCACCAGGTTCCCGTCCGCCAGGGTCGTGGTGTCGACGCGCACCCACTTGTCGTCGGGCACGCCCGCGCCCCGGTTCTTCATGTACAGGGCGCCGGGGACGAGCAGCTCGGTGATGGGCCGGTGCTCCTCCTTCCCGGCCGCGTCGGCGGGCAGCATGACCAGGAGCTGTCCCATCCGGTTCTTGAAGTCGACGCCACCCTCGCCCCGGATGGTGACCCTGGTGCCGCCGGTGGCCATCTCCATCGCCGTACGGGCCTGGGCGCTGCCGCTCCTGGTGAGCGCGTCGGCGGCCGCACGGACCGCGGCCGCCGGATCGGCGGGGGGCCGGTCGTCGCCGGCCGAGGCGGAGCCGCTGCACCCGCTCATGGCGGCGATGGCCGCGGCCACGCCGATGGCGAGCACCGCCTCGCCCGCACGCCCGCGCCGCTGCCTGTGCTGGTGCACCACCATTGCCTGCCAACCCCCAACGCATGACCGCTGTTTGCCCGAGGCCCCCACCCGCTCCGGTTAACGAGATCCGCGGTTTCCCGTCACGGGCCGCCGAGCTCCCGGACCGGCCGCGGCCCCCGGTACCGTGGTGGGGTGGATCCGCATACGAAGGCATCGCCCGCCCCTCCGCTTGCCTCCCTGCCGCTGCCCCGTCCCACCGAGCAGCCCGGCCCCGGACACACCACCAGCACCACCGAGCGCGGCTCGTTCTGCCTGGCCGTCTGCACCTGCGGCTGGAAGGGGCCGGCGCGCCGCTCCCGCGATCTGGCCCGCCAGGACGCCGCCCGCCACGCCGCCGGGTAGGGCGCCGCGAGGGGAACGGGCACCGCCTGGGCCGTCGCCCGTTCGGACGCTCCCGGCTGGCCGGGCCGACCGCGAGCGGATGCGCTGGCTTCATGCCAGGATCCGCACCCCGCGTCGCCGCCCTGTTCTGGGCCCTGCTCATCGCGCTGACCCCCGCCGCCGCGGCCTCGGCCCGGCCCACGGGCTCGTCGGACGGCCCGGCCGACGTGGCCCTGGCCATCGGGCTGACCACCGCTGCGGCCGTCCTCACCGGCCTGTGGCTGCGCTCCCGCTACCGCCGCGAGACCGAGGCGGAGGCGGACGGCGCAGACGGGGCGGACGGTGCAGACAGGGCGGACGGTGCAGACGGGGCGGACGGGGCCGCCCGTCCGACCGACGGCGGCGGCCGGTGACACCGCGGTCCCGCCCGGCGGCGGTGCGGCTGTGTTTCGGGGCGGCGGGGCTGTGCCTGCTGGCGGCGCTGCTGATGAGCGTCTGGCATGCGTACGCCCGCACCTGACGGGGCGTACGGCTCCGGATCAGGCGCTGGGCTCGGCCCGGCCGCTCAGGCGGCGAGGTCGCTCTCGGGCGTGCGCGAGCCGCCGGCCGCCGCCCGGTCCTGCGCGAGGTCCACCGGGCAGGGCCGGGGCCGGTGCGCGGCCCGTACCAGCCGGGCGGCGCGCGGGGAGCGGGCCGCGGCGCGCACCACCGGGGTCAGCAGCGCCATGGCGAGCGGGGCGAGGACGAGGACGACGGCGGTGCCGAGGGCGAAGCCGCCGATGACGTCGGTGGGGTAGTGCAGCCCGAGGTAGAGGCGGCTGAAGCCCTCGAGGAGGGCGAGGCCGATCCCGAGGAGGCCGAGCCTGCGGTGGGCGATGAACAGGCCGACGGCCAGGGCCATCGCGAGGGTGGCGTGGTCGCTGACGAAGGAGAAGTGGCCGTGGGCCGGGCCGCCCTGGAGGACGTCGAGCCCGTCGTGCTGGAGGTACGGGCGGGGGCGGGCGACCAGCCGGCGCAGCGGGACGTTCACCACCAGCGCGAGGCCGGCGGCGAGCGGCGCCCACACCAGGGCGGCGAACGACTCGACCGCCGCGGCCTCCTCCTGCCGGCGCGCGCCGCGCCAGCACCACAGGACGAGGAGGACCAGGAGCAGGGGGATGCCGTACGAACTGACCAGGGCGACGGCCCGGTCCACACCGGCCGGGGCGTGCCGGGCCAGCGCATTGACGTCGTACAGCAGGCTGACGTCCACGTTCGGACCACCGGTTGTGAGTGCAACCATGGCGATGCGGCCCCTTGCCCTTGCTCGGTCCCCAGTGGGCGCACCGGTGTGTGCGCCCCGCGAACCCCCCCTTGCGATCCCTCCCCGTGACCATGGAACGCCCGTTCTGACGGACTGGTTCCACTCTCCACGGAATGATCACCGCAACGTTATCCAAGAGTGATGCGTCACCGCAGCTCAGGGCCTGCGCCTGACGGAGCGTGACCAGCCGTTGCGGTTAAGGGGCTTTGGCTTCCGCGGTGCGGGCCGGAAGGGCCTCGGCCCCGTCCTTGGTGACCCGCGTCGCGCCGAAGTAGTCCGGCGCGTCGATCTTGTCGAAGCGGATCACGGCGCCGGTGTACGGGGCGTTGATCATGTAACCGCCGCCCACGTAGAGCCCGACGTGGTGGATCTCCCGGGAATTGTTCAGATCATTGGAGAAGAACACCAGGTCACCGGGGAGGAGTTCGGAGCGCGCGGGATGCGATCCGGCGTTGTACTGGTCGTTGGCCACGCGCGGCAGCTCGATCCCGACCGATTCGTACGCGGCCTTGGTCAGCCCCGAGCAGTCGAACCGGTAGTCCTGGTCAGCCGTACCGTTTCCGCCCCACAGGTACGGGGTGCCCAGCTGCTTCTGCGCGAAGTAGATGGCCCCGGCCGCCTGCTGCGAGGGCGCCACCCGCCCGACCGGCTTCTCGAAGCTCTTGGCCAGGGTCGTGATGGCCTTCACGTATCCCTGGGTCTCGCGGAACGGGGGCACGCCGCGGTACTGGAGGACCGCCCCGGGGCCCGCGTTGTACGCCGCGAGCATGTTGCCGACCGCGTCGCCGGGGACGTTCTTGACGTCCTTGGCCAGCTCGCAGTCGTACGAAGCCGCCGAGGGGATGGCGTCGTTGGGGTCCCAGATGTCCCGGTCGCCGTCGCCGTCGCCGTCGATGCCGTGGACGGCCCAGGTGCCGGGGATGAACTGGGCGATGCCGCGCGCGTCGGCCGGGCTGACGATCGTCGGGTTCCAGCCGCTCTCCGAGTACAGCTGCGCCGCCAGGATCGCCGGGGTCAGCGTGGGGCACAGCACGCCCCACTTCTGCACCAGCGCCTGGTACTTCGCGGGCACGGCACCCTTGGCCAGGCCCACGGCGCGGCCGCCGCCGCTCGCGATGCCCGCGGCCGCCGAGTACGTACCGACGACGAGCAGGGCCACGAAGCTCAGACACGCCGCGAAGCCGATCCCGCTGTTCACCCAGAACCTGCGCACCCGTCAACCCTCCCCCATCGACCAGACTTTCACAGGGATTCACCGGTACGTGTCGGATTCATCCTTTTTATGCCACAAAGTCGAAACCGAGGCACCACACGCTCTTGTGCTGCACGTCGGAGACGGCATGCCGGTACACCACCGTCCATCCCCCCGGATCCTGCGCCAGCGGAGGCGCCTTGACCCTTTTCCCGTCCAACTCCATCGAGAAATCATCGGGATATACGACGTACTTCCACTGGAGCTCGTCGCCCTCGTAGACGTCCCGCGCCTTGGCGACGAAACCGAGCTGCCGGTTCGCGGCCACCTGCGTGGACCGGCCGCTCGCGTCGACCTCGTGCTGCGGCTTGACGACGACGGACACGTAGTACGGCGGCGCGTCCGGCAGCTCGGTCTTCATCCGGTAGCCGATCCGGACCTGGCCCGGCTTGAGCTCGTGCAGGTAGTCCGTGGAAGGCTGCGTGATCGAGCCCTGGAAGTCGCCGAGCGGGGGCTCCTCGGGGACGGGGTTGTGGCACTGGTTCTGGATCGGGTTGTAGTCGTCCAGGTTCGGGGCCGTCTGCTTGATGAACGTCGGCGGGCCCGCCGGGGAGGGCGATGCGCCGGCCGAGGTCTGCGCGGCCGGGGTCTGCGCGCCCGGGGTCTGCGCGGCCGACCCGCCGCCCCGGCCGCCGGCCGCGTCGTGGCCACCGCCCGGGCCCAGCTGCCACACCGCCACGGCACCCACCACCGCCAGGGCCACCCCCGCGGCCACCCAGGCCGCGGTCCGGCCCCGCCGCGCAGCCGGCGCGGGCACCGTCGCACCCGCGTAACCGGTCGGCGTGTACCCCGCCGGCGCGGACCCCGGAACCGGCATGCCCGGCCCTTGCGTCCGCATCTCGTGCAGCGGCACCGCCTCGCCCAGCGTCCCCAGCCCCAGGTAGACCGGGTCGTCCACCAGCGCATCGCGGACCCCGCACCGCGCGATCACCTCGGGCAGGCCCGGCCGCTCCCCCGGGTCCTTGGCCACGCAGGCCTCGATCAGGGCCGCCAGCCCCGGCTCCACCCCCGCCACGTCCACCGGCTCGTGGACCGCCCGGTAGCTCACCGTCGCCGCCACGCCCGTCCCGAACGGCGGCCGCCCCGTCGCCGCGTACGCCAGCGTCGCCCCCAGCGCGAACACGTCCGCCGCGGCCCCCGCCTCGCCGCCCAGCAGCACCTCCGGCGCCGTGTAGCCCGGCGTGCCCGGCGCCTGCCCGTCCTGGGTCAGCGCCGTCTCGCCCACGCCCCGCGCGATGCCGAAGTCGATGAGCTGCGGGCCCTGCGCGCCCAGGATCACGTTCTGCGGCTTGAAGTCCCGGTGCGTCACCCCGTACGCGTGCACGCTCGCGAGCCCCTCCGCGAGCGCCGCGAACAGCCTGCGGCAGGTGTCCGCCGGGAGAGCGCCCCGCTGCGCCACGGCATGGCCGAGCGTCGGCCCCGCCACGTACTCGGTCGCCAGCCAGAACGGGGGCGCCGCCAGCGAGGCGTCGATCAGGTTCGCCGTGTACGCCGACCGCACCGCCCGCACCGTCTCGGCCTCGCGCCGGAACCGGGAGAGGGCCTCGGGATGACCGGTGATCTCCTCGCGGATCACCTTCACCGCCACCAGCCGCCCGCCGGGCGAGCGCGCCAGGTAGACCTGCCCCATGCCGCCGGCGCCGAGCCGGGCCAGCAGCGCATGCGCTCCGATGTGGGCGGGGTCGACGTCTCTCAGCGGCTCCATTGACCCGAGCCTGCCACACCGACTTCCCTGCCCCGCAGGCGGGTTGACCAGTAAGGCGGCCAGGAACGCGGCCGGCAACGGGCCGGGAACTCGGCTAGGAACGCGGCGCCACGAACAGGCTCTGCGCGCTCCGCCCGATGGGCCCCTTCTCGTCGTGCAGGACGGCGTCCGCGAGGCCGATCCCGGCGGCGTCCACGCTCGTACGCGCCTGGACGCAGGCCCACTCGCCCGCCGGGTGGCGGTGCAGGTGGACGGTCAGGTCGCTGTTGACGAAGACGTACCGGCCGAAGTCCATCACCGCGCTGATCCCGTTGCCCGAATCGGCGGCGACCAGCACGCGGTCCAGCGGCCTGGTCTCCTCCCCCGCGATCAGCGGCACCTTCATCCGCATCCAGCACGTGCCCGGCCCCGGCTCCATGAACGCGCCCTGCGTGAACCGGGTCTCCATCGCCGTGTGGTAGCCCGTCTCCCACGGCACCGGGAAGAACGGCGTCACCCCCACCTCCCCGGGCGGCGGCAGCTCCGGCCCCGGCACCACCGCCGGCACCGCGTCCGCGCCCTCGGCCACCCGGATCCGCAGCGCCCGCGCCAGCATCACCGGCGCCGTCGCCCCCAGCGGTACGAGCTCCGCCTCCACCACCTCGGTGCTGCGCCCGCCCCGCAGCACCTTCGTGGTGATCTGCACCGGGCCGATCGGCACCGGCCGCAGGATCTCGTACGTGATCCGCGCGATCCGCATGTCGCTGCGCGCCCCAGGCCGCTCCTCGACCGCCCGCCCGAGCAGCGCGGCCGGCGGTCCCGCGTGCTGCGCGCCCGCGTCCCAGGGCCCGCGGGTGTACTCGGTGGCCAGGAACCGCTGCGCACTGATCCGCTCGAAGAACGCCATACCCGAGACGCTACCCGCCGGTAAC
Source organism: Streptomyces sp. NPDC032472 (assembly GCF_040636955.1). NCBI lineage: Bacteria > Bacillati > Actinomycetota > Actinomycetes > Kitasatosporales > Streptomycetaceae > Streptomyces > Streptomyces sp. NPDC032472. Next base: position 10,204 of record NZ_JBEZVK010000065.1, on the reverse strand, counting down.
CCCCGCCGCCAGAGCCCCGCACCCACCCGATCGGCGGCTCAGCGGGCGAAGCCCAGCCCCACCCCCAACCCCACCAGCACCGACCCGATCGCCCGGTTCAGCGCCTTCTGCGCCTTGAGCATCCGGTCCCTCAGCCGCGCGTTCGAGAAGAACAGCGCCACCGCACCGAACCAGCCCAGGTGCGCCGCCGACATGAACAGCCCGTACCCCCCCTGCTGCCACACCGGCGTCTCGGGCCCCACCACCTGCGTGAACGTCGACACCACGAACAGCGTGGTCTTCGGATTGAGCACGTTCGTCAGAAAACCGGACCGCAGCGCCCCGACCCGCGTCAACTGCGGCTTCGACTCCAGGTCCACCGTCAGCTCGGCCCGCGCCCGGAACGTCCGGATCCCGATCCACACCAGATACGCCGCGCCCGCCAGCTTGATCGCCGTGAACAGGGCCGTCGAGGACGCGATCAGCAGACCCACCCCGAGCATCGTGTACGAGACGTGCACCAGCACGCCCGCCGCGACGCCGGCCGCAGCGAACAGCCCGGTGGGCCGCCCGTACAGGTAGCTGTTGCGGACGACCATGGCGAAATCGGCGCCGGGACTGATCACGGCGAGGACGGTGATGACGGCAACTGCGATCACTTCAGTCATGCACGGATGCTCACCTCCCCCGCCCGCCCGATCAAGCCCCCCTCGGCCCTGCCGTCACAATGGAGGGGTGTCCACCTCTGACCTGCCCCCGCGCCAGCAGCCGCCCGCGCACCCCCAGCCGCACCTGCACGCCGACTGCGCCAACTGCTTCGCGCTGTGCTGCGTGGCCCTGCCCTTCGCCAAGTCCAACGACTTCGCCGTGAACAAGGCCGCCGGCACCCCCTGCAAGAACCTCCGCCAGGACTTCCGCTGCGGCATCCACACCCAGCTGCGCGACAAGGGCTTCCAGGGCTGCACCACCTTCGACTGCTTCGGCGCCGGCCAGCAGGTCTCCCAGGTCACCTTCGGCGGCCGCGACTGGCGCACCCACCCCGGCACCGCCGCAGCGATGTTCGAGGTCTTCCCCGTCATGCGGCAGCTCCACGAGCTGCTCTTCTACGTCACCGAGGCCCTCGCCCGCCCCGCTGCCCGCCCCGTCCACGCCGGCCTGCGCGAGGCCCTGGACGAGACCTCCCGGTGGGCCGCGGCCGACGCCGAGGCCCTGACCGGCCTGGACGTCGGCGCCCTGCGCCAGAAGATCAACACGCTGCTCCTGGAGAGCAGCGAGCTCGTCCGCGCCAAGGCCCCCGGCCGCAGGAAGAACCACCGCGGCGCCGACCTCATGGGCGCCCGCCTGGCCCGTGCCGACCTGCGCGGCGCCAACCTGCGCGGCGCGTACCTGATCGCCGCGAACCTGGGCGGCGCCGACCTGCGCCTGGCCGACCTGATCGGCGCGGACTTCCGCGACGCCGACCTGCGCGGCGCCGACCTGCGCGACGCCCTCTTCCTCACCCAGGCCCAGCTGAACGCCGCCCGCGGCGACACCGCCACCAAGATCCCGACGACCCTGACCCGCCCGGCCCACTGGGCTGGGCGGGCGGGCGGTAGCTGACGCGCCAGGACACGGGCCGGCCCGGGGGCTCGGCCCCCGGAGCCCCGCCCCGTCCCGCCCCCTCCGTCACGCCAGGGGCCGCCCCAGCCGCTCCCCGACCCGCTGCCGCAGCAGCTGGTACTCCTCCCACCGCCGCGGCAGCCGCCCCTGCGGCCGCGGCCCCATCAGCCGCCCCTCGGTCACCACCTGCCCCCGCCGGAACTGCTCCCGCGTCAGGTCAACCTCGATCCCGCCGGGCAACACGTTCCACGTGTGGAAGCCGTGCTGCTCGCCGTCCAGCCAGACCTCCCCCACCAGCAGCCCGCCGCCCATCAGGTCCTGCACCACCAGCGCCGTGATGTCGCAGTGCCCCCAGGCCGGGTTCTCAGGCGTCCAGGGCTCCCGTTCGACGTCGTCGGGCGAGCAGGTCTCGGCCGACCAGCCGGCCCGAATCGCCGCCTGGAGGTCCGCCAGGGTCCACACCGTTGCACTCGTCATCCGTCCAGGGTGACTCGGGGAACTGACATCGGGGCGCGGCACCCGCGGTCGCCAACCGCCCGGCCCGACAAAACGACTGACGGAAGATCGGACAAACCCCGGCGGGCCGGATCGGCGACACACCCGCCCGTTCACCCGGACAGCGGCCCCCGTCCAGGTCAGAGCCGCCAAGCGGGCCAAGTACCGGGATATCGGGTAAAGAGAGCCGTCAAGTCGACATACGACAGCGGTTTCATCAGCGAAGATAGTGCGTGACCCCTGCCGTCGGCACGGGCTACCGGAACTACCCGTACAGGGGCGGTGAGTTACATGATCCTGGCAGCCGAAAAGGGCGACATCACCACCATCATCGGCGGAATCGCCCCGAACTGGGGGCCGTTCGGCAGTCTCGGCAACGAAGCCAAGGTCATGATCGAAGTGATCATGGCCGTCGCCATCCTCCTCTGCCTCGGCATCGCCATCTGGGGCGCAGCCAAACAGCGCATCGGGGCCACCGCCCTGCGCGACACGTTCAGCGCGGAACAGGGCAAGGGCCTGATCGTGGCCGGACTCACCGGGGTCTTCATCATCGGCTCCCTCGGCACGCTGTTCACGATCGTCTACGGAATGGCCGTATAGCCGGGACCGCCCGCCGGATCCCGACCTGAGGACGACTCACCAGACCGCATCCACGCGGGAACCAGCGCTACCGTCGTACGACGCGGAGGGGGCGGACACGAAATGAGCAACGACGACCAGTACGGCGGCGGGGCCGTCGGCGGCACGGGCCAGACCCGTACCCGCCTGCCGGAATCCGACTCCGACCCGTACGGCGCCCCCCGCCGCACTCCGCGCGCCTCGCGGAGCCTGATCACCGTCGTCGGCGTGGTCGTCCTGCTGATCGCCGCCATCGCGTTCGCGAACCAGTCGGGCAATACCGACACCCCCGACTCCACCGCCGCGGACACCCCGCCGGCCACCACCGCCACAGCCGCCACCGGCACCCGCCCGGTCGACGGCAAGAACGGCGGTATCCCGAAGGGCTTCGCCCACGACGAACAGGGCGCCCAGTCGGCTGCCGCGAATTACGCGGTGGCGCTCGGCTCCGACGGCATGTTCGATCCTGCCCGCAGACGGGCGATCGTCCAGGCCGTGTACACGCCCGACGTCGCGGCCGCCCGCCAGGGCGACCTCGACCGCGTCTACACGGACCCGGCGTTCCTGGCCCGGCTCGGACTCGATGCCGCCGGCAAGGCACCCAAGGGCCTGATCTTCATCTCCCGGACCAACCCGGTGGGCACCAAGGTCGAGAAGTTCGGCGGCGACGCCGCCACCGTGTCGGTGTGGCACTCCACCCTGTTCGGACTGGCCGGCGAAGGCTCACAGAACCCGGTCGCGGAGAGCTGGTACACCAACACCTTCGAGCTCCGCTGGGTGAACGGCGACTGGCGGATCGCCGACTTCACGCAGAAGAGCGGCCCGGCACCGGTGGGCCAGGACCAGACTGCCTCCTCAGCCGAGGAAATGGCAGCCGCCGTGTCGCAGTTCGGGGGGTTCACCTATGCGCGCTAGCCGTCCACACCTGTCGCTCCTGGCCGTGGTCACGGCCGTGCAGACGGCAGCCGTACTCCTGGCCACCCGGGCGCTCGCCGCCACCCCCACGCCGAACGCCACGCCCACGACCCCCGGCGCGAGCCCGAGCCCCACCCCGAGCCCGCAGGCAAGCAACAACCCCTGCGACCTGATCAGGGGACCGGCCAAGGACTACTGCGAACGAGGCCAAGGCGCAGCCACCGGCGGAACCCCCCGCACCGGCCTCGCACCCAGCGACCCCACCGAGGCCCTCAACCCCCTCGCCTCCCTGGCCCGCGGCTGCGCCGACGCCGCCGCCTGGATCGTCACCGAGCTCAGCAAGGCCATCAACGGCACCGCCAACGTCGACTTCACCAACGGCGCCTTCCTCAAGCAGTACGCCATCGTCTTCGCGGCGTCCACCATCCTCACGCTCGTCCTGTGGCTCCTCGCCGTCGCCAAGCGCGCCATCCGCGGCGTGCCGCTGGCCACCGCCCTCTCCGAAGCCGTCGGCTTCCTCTGGCTGACCGTCCTCGCCTCCGCCTTCACCCCCCTGATCCTCTACACCGTGGTCTCCGCCACCGACGGCGTCACCGAGGTCATCGCCTCCGCGAGCGGCGGCCAGACCGACGTGTTCTTCGGCTCCTTCATCGAAGCCCTCAAGAAGGGCGACTCCATCGGCGGCGGCCCGATCATGCTGATCGTCGTCTCGCTCGTCACCGTCCTCGCCGCCGGCGTGCTGTTCCTGGAGCTGTTCATCCGGGCCGCCCTGCTCTACGTCGGCGCCCTCCTCGGCGTCGTCGTCTACGCCGGCCTCGTCGACCGCAACCTCTGGGGCCACGTCCGCCGCTGGGCCGGCATCATGATCGCCGTCATCCTCGTGAAGCCGGTCATCGTCATCGTCCTCGGCCTCGCCGGCGCCCTCGCCGGCGAGAAGGGGCCCAACGCCTTCTCCGCCGTCGTCTCCGGCCTCGCCATCATCCTCCTGGCGATCTTCGCCTCGGCGATGATCTACCGCTTCGTCCCCGGCTTCGGCGACGAGATCGCCTCCGCCCGCGCCGGCCGCAGCAAGGCCACCGACGGCGCGCAGGCCGCCGCCGTCATCAGCTCTCCGGCCTCCCTCGTCTCCCAGGGCATCAAGACCCACAGCAGCCGCGGCGCCCACCGCTCCGGCGGCGACAGCAGCAGCGGCGCCCCCCGCCCCGCCAACCCGATCTCCGGAGGAGTGGCCGCCCACAGCAGCCGCCCCACCGGCGGCGGGAACGGCGGCGGAGCCGTCCCCTCCGCCGCACCCCCGCCCCGTACGAGCTCGAGCACGAGGAACACAGGAGGTGACGGGCGTTGACGACCCAGTCCCACCAGCTCCACCCGGTCGCGCCCCGCCGCACGTATCTCATCGGCCGCGCCCGGCCGAACGCGATCGTCGGCAAGAACCGCGAGAGCGGCGAGATCGCCCTGATCATCGCCGGCGCGTTCCTCGGCATGATGAGCGGACTGCTCGTCCCCGACCTCACCCTGCGCATCGTCACCCTCGCCGGCTTCCCCCTGCTCGCGCTCGCCGCCGTGTACGTGCCCTACCGCGGCCGCACCTTCTACAAGTGGTTCGAGATCAACCGCAGCTACAAGCGCACCCTGCGCCGCGGCACCACGTACCGCTCCGGCGCCATGGAAGCCGGCACCCGCGCCGCCGACGGCCGCGAGGTCGAGGTCGGCCCGCCCCCCGGCATCGGCCGCATCAGCTGGCTCTCCGCCCCCTTCGGCCCCGACGAGATCGCCGTACTCCTGCACGCCGACCGCAGGACCGTCACTGCTGCCATCGAGATCGAAGGACCCGGCGTCGGCCTGCGCGACAGCGAGGACCAGGAAGCCCTCGTCGACCGCTTCGGCACCCTCCTCAAGCACGTCGCCAACGGAGACGGCTTCGTCACCCGCCTGCAGATGCTGGCCCGCACCCTGCCCGCCGACCCCGACGCCCACGCCAAGGACGTCGCCCAGCGCGGCGACTCCACCTCCCCCACCTGGCTGCGCGACTCCTACGACCAGCTCCAGTCGATGGTCTCCACCTCCTCCGAGCAGCACCGCGCGTACCTCGTCGCCTGCATGCACTACTCGCGCGAACTCGCCGCCGAGGCCCACACCATCGCCCGCGCCGGCAGCGCCCGGGGCCGCAAGCTCGACCGCGACGCCGGCCTCGCCATCGTCATGGCCCGCGAACTCACCGACATCTGCGCCCGCCTCGCCGAAGCCGACATCCGCGTCCGCCAGCCCCTGGGCCAGAGCCGCCTGTCCTCCCTCGTGCACTCCATGTACGACCCGGACCACCCCATCGACCACATCCAGGCCATGACCAAGCGCAACGCCTGGCCCGCCGAACTCGACGCGGTCGAACCGACCTACCTCCAGGCCAAGACCCGCGAGTCCTCCACCCGCGCCCCCTGGTGCCACGCCACCGCCTGGATCAAGGAGTGGCCGATGACCCCGGTCGGCGTGAACTTCCTCGCCCCGCTCCTCGTCCACACCCCCGACGTGATCCGCACCGTCGCCGTCACCATGGACCTCGAACCCACCGAGATCGCCATCGAGCGCATGCTCACCGAGAAGACCAACGACGAGGCCGACGCCTCCCGCGCCGCCAAGATGAACCGCACCGTCGACCCGCGCGACGTCGCCGCCCACGGCCGGCTCGACCAAAGAGGTGAAGATCTCGCCAGCGGTGCCGCAGGGGTCAACCTCGTCGGGTACATCACCGTGTCCTCGCGTTCACCCGAAGCCCTCGCCCGCGACAAACGCACCATCCGGGCCTCGGCCGGCAAGTCGTACCTGAAGCTCGAATGGTGCGACCGCGAGCACCACCGCGCCTTCGTCAACACCCTGCCGTTCGCCACCGGCATCCGACGCTAGCTGGAGGGAAGGGCCGCCCCATGCGAGATCCGCTGTCTGCTCTGACGGACGCCTTCACCAGCTTCCTGTTCGGCAAGGTCGAGACCACCCGCCTGCCCGTACGCACCTCCACCGGGCAGGCACAGGCCGTCTACCTGCCCACCGCCGCCCCCGGACTCGGCGACTCCGGCGTCATCATCGGCCGCGAGGTCTACAGCGGCAAGGGCTACATCTACGACCCCTTCCAGCTCTACGGACAACAGCTCCCCGCCCCCCACTGGCTCGTCCTCGGCGAGTCCGGCAACGGCAAGTCCGCCCTGGAGAAGACCTACGTCCTGCGCCAGCTCCGCTTCCGCGACCGCCAGGTCGTCGTCCTCGACGCCCAGGGCGAGGACGGCGTCGGCGAATGGAACCTGATCGCGGAAGCGCTGGGGATAACCCCCATCCGCCTGGACCCCATCGCCGCCAACGACTCCGGGATCCGCCTCAACCCCCTCGACCCGGCCATCACCACCACCGGGCAGCTCGCCCTGCTCCGCACCATCATCGAAGTCGCGATGGGCCACGGCCTCGACGAACGCTCCGGCTTCGCCCTCAAGGTCGCCCACGCCTACGTCGTCGACGCCATCCGCGACCGCCAACCCGTCCTCACCGACATCGTTGAGCAGCTGCGCCACCCCGAAGCCGCATCCGCCGAGGCCATGAACGTCGACATAGACGACGTACGGGCCTGGGGCCTCGACGTCGCCCTCGTCCTCGACCGCCTCGTCGACGGCGACCTGCGCGGCATGTTCGACGGCCCGACGACCGTCGGCATCGACCTCGACGCCCCGCTCATCGTCTTCGACCTCTCCCACATCGACCGCAACTCCATCGCCATGCCGATCCTCATGGCGATCGTCGGCGTGTGGCTGGAGCACACCTGGATCCGCCCCGACCGCAAGAAGCGCATCTTCCTCGTCGAAGAGGCCTGGCACATCATCAACAGCCCCTTCGTCGCCCAGCTCTTCCAGCGCCTGCTGAAGTTCGGCCGACGCCTCGGCCTGTCCTTCGTCGCCGTCGTCCACCACCTCTCCGACGTCGTCGACGGCGCAGCCGCCCGCGAGGCCGCCGCCATCCTCAAAATGGCCTCGACCCGCACCATCTACGCCCAGAAAGCCGACGAAGCACGCGCCACCGGCCGCGTTCTCGGCCTGCCCCGCTGGGCGGTGGAGATCATCCCCACCCTCACCCCCGGCATCGCGGTCTGGGACGTCAACGGCAACGTCCAAGTGGTCAAACACCTCATCACCGAAGCCGAACGCCCCCTCGTCTACACCGACCGTGCCATGACGGAGTCCTCCACCCCGCACCCCCCGCTCCCCGACGACATGCTGGCGGCCGAACTGGAGGCGGAGCAGCGCGCCCTGCTCATGGAACGCCACCAAGGCGGCGGCCCGGGATCCGCGACCACGGTGGCCTAGCCATGCACGAGAGCGACACGAGACGTACGGGCGCCGCAGCCCCGGGACCCGCCCCGGGCAGCGGCGGCGTCCCGGACGGGGTCCTGGTCGGCCTCCTGGCCTTCCTCCTCGGACTGGCCGCGCTGGTCTGGTCCTCCACCGGCCTCGCGGCCCTCCTCGCCCACGGCTCCTGGCCCGGCACCGTCACCTTCGCCCGCACCCCGGGGGCCGTGCGCGCCCTGGTCACGCAACCGCACGACATCCCCGGCGCCTGGCCCGACACCGACCCGGCGGCCCTGTCCGGCTGGGGCCTCTTCTGGGGCCTCTTCGTCGGCCAGCTCCTCGTCCTCTTCGTCCTGACCGTCTTCGCGATCGGCGTCATCGCCCGTACGAAGTCCCGCAGGGCGCGGGCCGCGGCGAAGCCCAAGGCGCAGCAGGCCGAGATCGGGGCAACCACCCCGCAGCCGGCCGCGGAACCCCACCGACCCGTCCCGCAGCCCGCGTCACCGCCCACGCCACCGGAACCCGGACCGGGAGCAACCGCTCCCCCGCCGGACGACGCGTACCGCTACGGCTTCGGCTACGCCCCGAACGCCACCGCCCCGGGCCCTGCCCCTGCCCTCGCCCCCGCCCGGGCGGCGACCCGCCTGGCGTACGGAAGCCCCCCGGAGCGCCGTGTTCTGGCGGCCCGGCAGCTCGCCGCCGCGGAAGGCGCGGCCCTCGTCGTCACGTCCTCCCCGATCCTCTGGTCGGAGACCAAGGACGCCCGGGCCAAGCTGGGCCCCGTCCTCCTCTACGACCCCCAGCACCTGTGCGACACCCCGGCCCGCATGCGCTGGAACCCCGCCGACGCCTGCGCCGACCGCGAGACCGCGGCCGCGCGCGCCGCGGCCCTGCTGGCCCCCGTACGACCGCAGGCCCGTATGGACGCCGCCGTGGCCGACACCGCCGAAACGCTCCTGCGCAGCTGGCTCCAGGCAGCCGCCCTGGACGACCGCCCGTTCAAGCAGCTCCACCGCTGGACCCAGGGCACGGGCGCCCAGGACCCGGTCCGAATCCTGCGCACCCACCCCCAGGCGGCTCCCGGCGCAGCCGGCGAACTCGAAAGCGCCCTCACCGCCCACCCCGAACGTCGCGAACAGGCCCACCACCTCACGGCCCGGGCCCTTTCCTGCCTGACCTCGATCCACATCCGCGAGGCCTGCACCCCGAACCGAACGGATGCGCTCACCCTGGCATCGTTCGCCACCGAAGGGGGCACCCTCTACGTGGTGGGTGAACCTTTGGAGGACCCCCGCACCCACCCGGGTGCGATGCCGCTGCTCACCGCACTCGCCTCCAGCGTGGTCGAGCACGGCCGCCGCATGGCCGCACGGTCATCCCACGGCCGGCTCGACCCACCACTCACGCTGGTCCTGGAGGACGTGGCGGCCGTCGCCCCGCTCCCTCAGCTGCCCGCGCTCCTCGAAGAGGACTCGCTGCCCCTCCTGGCCTTGTGCCGCAGCCGCGAACAGGCCCGCGCCCGCTGGCCCCAGCTCTAGCGCCTCTGCCCCTCCGGCCGGGCGAAGACGTACTCCAGCTCCTTGGAGGTCGGGTCGCCCGGCTTCGGTACCACGAGCCCGCTCGGCTCGAAACCGAACCGCCGGTAGAAGGCCCCGGCCCGCTCGTTGTCCTCGTGTACGAAGAGCCGTACGCACTCCAGCACCGGCTGTTCCCGCGACCAGGCCCATTCCAGTGCGGCCTCGAACAGGGCATCGGTGATCCCGGTGCCGCGCTGCTCGGCCCGCACGAACACGCCCACGACGTGCCCCTGGTTGCGCTCGACGGTCTGCTCCAGGAAGTCGACGGCACCGATCTCCTCAAGGAACACGGTCACCGTCCCGTCCCACCGCCCGTCGGGGGCCTCGGCCACGAACTGCCGCACGCCGTTCCCTTCCGCGGCTCCCCGAGCCCGGTCCTGCCAGAACTCGTCGGGCTTCGCCGCCGCCTGGTCAACGGTCTCCAGGAACGCCAAAGGTGCCACGGGGTCGCGCAACGCGGCCAACCGAAGCTCTTTGACCTTCTCCCATTCGTCCGCCCGCACGGGCCGGATCACATGCTGAGTCATGGCCCGGATCCAATCACGCGCCCGACCGGACCGCACCCGGATATCGAACACAAGCCGGCCGCGCACCGCACCTGCCGGTAAACGCAGAAAAGCCCCGCACCAGAGCTGGTGCGGGGCTTTCCCACAATGATTGTTCGGCGGCGTCCTACTCTCCCACAGGGTCCCCCCT
>NZ_JBEZVK010000064.1:0-37343 GCF_040636955.1 Streptomyces sp. NPDC032472 | reverse complement strand
CCAAGCTCCTCAAGCCCATCTACACGGCGTCGACCGAGGAGGCTGCCCTGGAGCGGTTCGCCGAGTTCGCCGATGCCTGGGGCCGCAAGTATCCGGCGATCGTCAGGCTCTGGGAGAACGCCTGGGAAGAGTTCACTCCGTTCTTGCGGTTCGACACCGAGATCCGCCGCATCGTCTGCACCACCAACGCGATCGAGTCCGTGAACGCTCGCATCCGGCGGGCGGTCAAGGCCCGCGGGCACTTCCCGAACGAAACCGCCGCCCTGAAGTGCGTCTACATGGCGATCATGTCCCTGGACCCCACGGGCAAGGGCCGCGCCCGCTGGACCATGCGCTGGAAGACCGCACTCAACGCCTTCGACATCACCTTCGACGGTCGGCTCTCGGCAGCACGCCAGTAACCCCAACCGCCCTCGTTACACCGTTCGATTGACAGACCCGAGTGGTGTATCGACGGCCACTCGGTGATCTCGTCTTTGAGGTTATGCGGTGAGTTCGGTCGGGATGGTGGGGTCGTCGGTTTCTGACTCGATCGGGTGGAGGCGGCCTTGGCGAGGAGCTCGCGGCCCATGTAGCGGCGGGCCTCGGTCCATTCGTCGTTCTGCTCGGCCAGGACCGCGCCGATGAGGCGGATGACGGCGGTGCGGTCGGGGAAGATGCCGACGACGTCGGTGCGGCGGCGGATCTCCTTGTTCAGCCGTTCCTGCGGGTTGTTCGACCAGATCTGCTTCCAGATCTCGCGCGGGAAGGCGGTGAAGGCCAGCAGGTCGTGCTGGGCGGTGTCCAGGTGGGCTGCCGCTTTGGGGAACTTGGCCTCCAGTGCGTCCAGGACGTGTCGCATCTGTGCTTTCACCGCGTCGGTGTCGGGCTGTTCGAAGACGGTCCGCAGGAGCGTGGCCACCCAGGGCTGGGCCGATTTGGGGACCTGGCTGAGCAGGTTGCGGGCGTAGTGGGTGCGGCAGCGCTGCCAGGACGCGCCGGGCAGGGTGGCGCCGATGGCGTCGACGAGGCCGACGTGGGCGTCGGAGACGACGAGCTGGACGCCCGTGAGGCCGCGGGCGATCAGTGAGCGCAGGAAGGCGAGCCAGCCGGCGCCGTCCTCGGCGGTGGCGACGTCCAGGCCGAGGATCTCGCGGTGGCCGTCGGCGTTGACGCCGACCGCGATCAGCGCGTGGACGTTGATGATGCGGCCGCCCTCGCGGACCTTCTGGGTGAGCGCGTCGACCCAGACGAACGAGTACGGGCCGGCGTCCAGGGGCCGGTTGCGGAAGGCTGCGACCTGCTCGTCGAGGTGCTTGGCCATGGCGCTGACCTGGGACTTCGACAGTTGGGTGACGCCGAGGGACTCGGCGAGCTTCTCGACGCGGCGGGTGGAGACACCGAGGAGGTAGGCGGTGGCGACCACGGAGATCAGGGCCTGTTCGGCCCGGCGGCGGCGCTCGAGGAGCCAGTGCGGGAAGTAGCTGCCCTGCCTCAGCTTGGGGACGGCCAGCTCGACCGTGCCGGCGCGGGTGTCCCACTCGCGCGGGCGGTATCCGTTGCGGTGGTTGACGCGTTCCTCGCTGACCTGCCCGTATTCGGCGTTGCAGAGGGCATCGGCCTCCGCGGACATGAGTGCGTCGGCGAACGTCTTGATCATCGCGCGCAGCAGATCGGGACTCGCCGTGGCGAGGTTCTCCTCGGCGAGCGCGTGCAGGGGCAGACTGTCAGGTGCGGTCATCGTGCTGATCTCCTTCGTGACTAGACATCTCGAAGATCAGCCGGTGGCCGTTCGTCTATGCGGGCACCCACCCGAATCCCGGCACAAACCCCCGGAACAGGTAGAACCCGTACACCACTTCCAAGGACGCAACCCAAGATCACCACGCTCGCGCGCGTAAACGGTGCAGGCCAGCCTGAGTTTCGCGGGCTGGGCGCGGGCGTCCTATCCTGCCCGGACCGCGGGCCTTCCGGTCCGTGGAGGGGAGGGAACCATGGAAAACAGAAGCGCCGCAGAGGCGACGTCCGTTCGGGAGTGCCCGGAGTGCCGGGCCCCGGTTCCGGTGGACGAGAGGTACGTCGACTGGTGCGCCGCGTGCGACTGGAACGTGGATCCGGGCGCACAGGACCCCGAGCCGGGCCGGATCCCGGCCGCGCGGCGCAGACTGGCACACGAGTACGGGGAGCAGCTCGCGGCCGAGATGGAGCAGGGCGGGGGCCGGAGCGCGCCCGTAGGGCGCGATGCCGCGACCCTGGCGGCGTTCGGGCTCTCCCTGGTGGTGCACGGGGTGACCATGGTGCTGGCAGTGGCGGGGATACTGCTGGTGGTACTGGGCTGGGACACCGGCGTGCAGCCCGTGGTGGGCGCGCTGCTGCTCGGGCTCGCGGCGGTGCTGCGGCCGAGGCCCGCACGGCTCCCGAAGGACGCGCCGGTGCTGTACCGCGCCGACGCGCCGCGGCTGTTCGAGCTGATCGACGAGGTGGGGACCGCCGTCGGGACGGCCGGGGTGCATGCCGTGGTGGTGGTCCCCGAGGCCAACGCGGCGGTGACCACGTACGGCCTGCGGGCGCGGCGCATGATGATCCTGGGCCTCGGGCTGTGGGAGATCCTCCCGCCCCAGGAACGGGTGGCGCTGCTGGGCCACGAGCTGGGACACTTCGCCCATGGGGACACCCGGCGCGGCATCGTCACGGGCGGAGCGCTGCACGCGCTGTCCACCTGGTTCTACATGCTGGCGGCGAGCCGGCCGCAGGGGCTGATGGACCGGTTTGTGAACGCGGTGACGTTCCTGCCCCGGTGGACAACGTACGGACTGCTCATACTCCTCGACCACCTGACGCTGCGCGCCTCGCAGCGCGCCGAGTACCTGGCCGACGTCAGCGCGGCCAGGGCCGGGTCCACGGAGGCAGCCGTCGGTTTGCTGGACCGCGTGCTGGTCAGTCAGGCGGTCGGCCCCGAGCTGCGCCGGGAGTCGGTGGCCGCCCAGATGCAGGGCGGCTCGGCCGGCCGCGAGGCACGCGACGCGGCGGAACGCGGGCTGTGGGAGCGGCTGGCCGCGCGCATGGCCGTCGTGCCGGAGCACGAGTACGAGCGGCTGCGCCGGGTCGCGGCCCGGCGCGGGCACAGCGTGGACAGCACGCACCCGCCGACCCACCTGCGCCGCCGGTGTGCCGCGGCGGGCGGCCCGTACACGGCGCAGGTCACGCACGACGAAGACCGTGCCGCGGCGGTGGCACAGGAACTGGCCCCGGCCCGCGCCGCCCTGGCCCGCCGCGTCATTCGCGACTACGCAGGCTGACCCCGCCGACCGCGTCCCAACCACCGGCAGGTCGGGCACGGCGAGTCGGGCACCGGCAGCGAGGACGACGTCGAAGAGGACGCGCCAGCTGGCATCAAGGGGCGCGTGTGCACGTTGGAGGCATACGCCCAGCAGACCCGGCAGGCGACGTCCCTCCAGCCATCCCCGTGCTTTGGCCATGTCGGAGGGGTAGTAGGGCTGGGTCGGCTAGGAGCTGTCCGGCTCGCCGTGACGGCTCGTGCCGCCCTCGTCGCCGAAGCGGTGCGAGTAACGGCGCCGAGACCGCCGCGCGACGGTTGCTGCAGCCCACCCCCGAGCCCACACCACATACCGGTGATCAGTGAAACTGCGCAACAACCAACCAACCTGCGCAACCAGGCCCGAGGCTAGAAACTCTGCAGGTCAGACAACTGGCAGCACCGCTTCCTGCGCAGATCCAGTGAGCCAGCCAGTCGGCAACCCGCTCAACCAAACTGCACAACCCCAGGTCAGAAGCATGACGACTGCGCAGATTCACTGACCCTCGACAGGATGTCGCCGATCGGTGAAACTGCGCACTGCTCAACCTGCTACACCGCATCCTGTTGACCAGGTCAGCTCATTTCGATGACACCAACTTGACCGCGCCAGACTGTCCCTCACAGAACCCCCGCACCGCCGTGACGAGCACGGACCATGCATCCGAAACACGGGACAGACCACGCGGCCTGATGGACAACCACACGCGGCGTCGCAACCCAACCAACCTGCGTGCTACGCCGCGTCTCGTTGTCCAGGCCAACTCATCCCAGTGACACCAGCCTCAGCGCATCGAGTCGTCCCCCATAAACCACCCACACCGGCCTGACCAGTACAAACCAAGCACAATCTCATGCGGACAGCCTCTGCGGCCCCATGGACAACCAAGCGCGGCGTAGCACTCAACCAACCTGCGCAGCCAGCCCGGGGCCAGCTTCTCCTCGTCTTCGGTGAGTTCCTCCTCCTCACCCATGCGCAGTTTCTGGGCGGCTCGGCGTACGGCGTCGGAGATGGTCAGCATCAGCCGGTAGGCCGCCGCAGACGTCTGGGCGGCCTCGGCCATCGATGCGGCGAACAGATCGACCGCGGCACAGCCGCGGCTCAATCAGTGCTATAGGAGCCGTTGTAGTCGACGATCAGGTCGATATTTTCCCAGCCCTGGTTCCAATAAGAAATGGCCTTACCTGGGCGCACCTGAGCGAAGTTTGCGACTGTCTTACCTGCCGTCCAATTCAGTACGGAGGAGATAGGACGAGCCGGCGGAATCGGTGAGCCGTTCCCAGCCTGCTCAGGCTTGCCGGATTCAGAGGTCACCGAGAGGAAGCCTGCACCGGTAGTGTTGGTGACCGTAGTGTTCAGGATCAGGGCCTCGACGTGCTGGAGGTCCAGATCGAAGGACTGCCGGTAGATGTCCCGCGCCGCGAGTGGGTGACCGCTCTCACGGGTGTCGAACAGTCGACTCGCTCTGTACAGCGTGTAGGCGGCACTGCTGTCGGGGGTGTAGTAGCCGTTGACGTCGATGACGACGTCAGTGGGCTGCCAGGATCCGTTGCGGACAACGATCTTGCCGTCTGGGCCCACGGGCACGATGACCGCGTTGGCGACGGTCTGACCGGGAGGGTGAAGTTAAGGTTCGATGCGGTCGGCGTCTGCTCTCCGCTGGGGTAGACGGTCAGATGGCCGGCCTCGCGCGGGTTGGTGACCGTGACGTTGAGCGATACGGCGGTGGCACCCTTCGGAACACCACCTACTCCGCCAATCTGCGCGCTGAAGGAGCCCTGCCCGGCGACCTGACGCTTGGCCGCGCCCTGACCCTCACGGGTGTCGACGACCCTGGTGGGAGAAAGCGAAACGTAGCCGCTGGATGCCGACTTGGTGAAGTAGCCGGTTATGTCGGCGATCAGGTCGACCGACTCCCACCCCTCGTTCCACACGTACACGTTCCCGTCCGAGCTGACAGGCAGGATCATCAGGTTCGGCACGGTCTCTCCGGGACCGTAATTAATGCTCGACGTGCTGTCCGGCGTACCGCTGCCGACGCCGGTGATGTGGCCGCTGCTGGTGGTGTTGGTGACCGTGACGTTGAGAACCACGGCGGTGACTCCGTCGGGCAACGTGCTGTTGCCCCTGACCCTCACCACCGCCGGCTGCTTCGGAGTGATCTTGCTCTTGTCCGTACCGTGCCGTTGCGGGTGTCCAGGAGGCGCAAGGGAGCATGAGGGGTGTAGTCCCCGCCCCACGTCTCTATATCGACCTTGTTGACGGCCTGGGTCCCGCTCGCCGGGTCCGTCACAGTCACTGTGATCGTGTACTTGCCGACCTCGGCATACTTGTGCACCTCACCCACATGGGTGGAGCCGTCGTATGCGACCGTCTGCTGGCTGCCATCACCCCAGGCGATTGTGACGTTGAGTGGTGCACTCCCACTTTGGAAGTCGGCACGCAGCACCACCCCGTGCGCGCTGGGAGACCAGCTGGTCAGCCGGATCTCAGGGGCCGCTTCTGCGGACGGCGCCACCGAGCGGCTCTTGTCCGATGACGAGACACTGCGGACCGTACGGTTCCCAGGGCTGGTGAACACCTCCCCCGACGTCTTGGCCGAAACCACATCGGCGTCGGGCACCGCGATCCCACCGCGGACGCCTGGTACAAGCGGATCGGCCGCCTGAGCCAGGCCCGGTATGAGGCCAACGCTGGCCGCGATGGCAGCCACGGAAACTACGAGTCGGCGACGAGACACCAGCCCCCTTGAGTACTACTTGAACAGGTCAGAAAGCCTGCTCAGAGTACAGACAGGCCACCACACGCCGCCCGTTAAAGCTGCGCAGCACCCAATCAACCTGCGCAACCGTACCTCGACCGAAAAACGGCGCAGACCAGACGGCCGACATGCCCAAACACTGCGCAGACTCAGTTAGCCGCCACAGCACCAACCCGCTCAACCAACCTGCACAACCCCAGGTCAGCAGCCCCACCACTGCCCACCCTCACTGGTCCACGACACGACCTGCGCAGCCTGGCTCCCCGACACCATGAGTCGCGCTCGTTGCAACTCCCCACTCTGTTGGACTTTGGACCGAGTGGGCGTCGGGCAGCCCCCGTTTTTTCAGGAATCCCCATCACGTTGCGGCGCCGGCTCGGTCTGCTGCTCGGATCAGGCGGCTGGAGGACAAAACTGTCGCACCTCCTGCATTGCCAGGGCCGGTGCCGCTGTGGTGTCCACCAGCCCGCCAGTAGGGCGCCGCGGATCCGTCCGGTGGGGATACCGCTCTCACGATGAGCGCGGGGACACCGTCCCGGCCCACGGGCTCGCCCCTCCCCCGCGGCGGGTCAGCCCCAGCAGGGGGTTCGGGCTCCGTCGGCCTCCGAGCCGGCTTCGACGCGGTAGGCCAGGCCCGTGGTGAAGTCCGGGCCCAACGACTGCCCGTAGATCTCCTTGAGCTCGCGAGGGGACACGAAATTGACGGTGACCTGCTTGAAGTGTCCCTCCTCGCCCTGGGTGAAGCACGCCTCCAGATCGGGATCCGCGTGCGGGGACGGAGGCGTGTGGAGCTGCCAGCCGTCGGCGGCGGCCGCCTTGCGGTAGTGGGCTATGACCTCCTGCGCGGTGCCGGGGTAGGCGTAGAGACGCCCCGCGGAAAGCCAGGCGTCACCGCTGTCGTCCTCGCATCCGGAGTAGGCGGCGGCGTCGCCCGCGGCTGCCTTCGCGCCAGGTGGTGCGGAGGCCAGCAGCGGCAGTGCCGCCAGGTCCCGCACCCGGCTTTCGGTGCCGTCGCAGGAGGTGAAGGGGGACAAGAGTGAACAGCTGCTCGCCCCTCCCACCACGAGGGCGGTCGAGAGCAGCAGGGCGCCCACACGGAGGGGGTGGATCCGGAACGGCACGAGGGCTCCTCGGCGGAACGTGGTGGGGCGGATGGAGTCGAAGGGGACCGGGTCCGGTCCTGGCAAGGGTGCGGACCCGGTCCCCCTGGGTGGTGCGTCAGCCGGTCACCTGCCCCGGGGGGCCTGTGACCGGAGAGCCGTCATCGTGCGAGGTAGTGGTTCCAGTAGAGCCAGTCGGCTACCCGGTACAGATACTGCAGCAGATAGCCGCGCTGGTTGTAGTACCGCATCCAGGCCCGGTTGTAGCTGTTGCTGGCGAAGGTCCGGGCCTGCCGGTGACTCCATCGTCGACCATTGCGCTGACAGCGCTGACAGCGCTGACCGGCAGCACGTCGAAGGGCCGGACCGATCACGGTCCGGCCCTTCGGAGTTCGCGGGTTTAGCTCGTTGACCCAAACAGGTCCAACCCGCTCAGGTCGGGCCACCCACCCGCTCCGGAGCTTACGGGCAGCGCGCGGTGGTGGCCCTCGGACGCCCTCTCGGCTGCCTCGCCCTCGGGACGGGCTTACTGATCTTTTCGTAAGTTCGGTGAGTGGGGTGGCCGTGTGGGTGGGAGGCTGTCGGGGTGGCTTATCAACCTTCCTCTTCGGCTGTCGGCTCCTCCCTTCCTCCGTTGTCACGGCCTCAGTTGGCGGAGGCGCGTCGTGTTCGGGCGGTCGAGTTGTTCGAGGACGGCGTCTCGAATGCGGAGATCGCGGGGGCGGTGGGGGTGTGTGCCGAGAGTGTGCGGCGTTGGCGGCGGGTGTGGGAGCAAGGCGGTGCTTCGGCCTTGCGGCGGCGTGCGGCCACCGGTCGTCCGCCCAAGCTGGACGACACCCAGCTCGAGATGGTCCGGGCCGCGTTGGAGCAAGGCGCCCAGGCGCATGGTTTCGAGGCCGACCTGTGGACCCTGGAACGAGTTGGCGCCGTCGTTGAGCGGGTGACGGGGGTGGTGTTGTCGAGGGCGTCGGTGTGGCGGTTGCTGACCGGCCGGCTCGGATGGAGTCTGCAGCGGCCCGAGCGGCGGGCGGTCGAGCGGGACGGGTCGGAGATCGCCCGCTGGATCGCGCACGAGTGGCCGCGCATCAAAAAGGGGCCGTGAACACACGTGCCTGGATCGTCTTCCTTGACGAATCAGGCGTCTCCCTGCTCCCTCAGATCCGCCGCACCTACGCACCCCGAGGTCGGACCCCGCTGCTGCGGCACCGCTTGAACTGGAAGCGCGCGTCGATGGCCGGGGCCCTGGGTTACCACTCCACCGACCCCGATCGCGGGGCCCGCCTGTGCTTCCACCTCAAGCCCGGCAGCTACGACACCGCCGCCCTCATCGAGGTTCTGGAGCAGATGAAGGTGTTCTACTGTGGCGAGCGGGTGGTCCTGGTCTGGGACGGCCTGTCCGCCCACTGGAGCCGCGCGATGCGGGCTTGGGCCGCCGAACAGGACTGGCTCACCCTGGAACGATTACCCGCCTACGCTCCCGAGCTCAACCCGGTGCAACTGCTGTGGTCCTCAATCAAGAAACGTGAACTCGCCAACCTCGCCGGCGACCACCTCGCCGATGTCGCCGACGCCACCGAGCAAGGCATCCACCGCATCAACACCAACCCACAACTGCCATGGTCATTCCTCGCCCACACCGGCCTGACCATCCATCCACCACACCCACCGAACTTACGAAAAGATCAGGTAAGCGGCTCCCCCGGTAACAACAAATTCCCGATCCGCAGCGTGATGCCAGCATCCGCAAACCAGCAGGTCACCGGCCAGGAGCGGCCGCGACCCCAGCGCCCGGGCCACCGAGGACAGCTGCCGAATAGCAGGAGCCAGATGCTCCCCACGTCGGACGACGTCGCAATATGTGCGGCCCCAGATGCGGCGGCCACCCCCCTCGATGAGGATTACATCGAGGGGTGGGCCACGGGAGACGTGGGAAGGGAGGAGCCTTGACTCATTTGGCCCGGATTCCCTTGGCGAACGGTGGCTCTCTGCTGGTGGAGGCGCCGGCGACGGCCGACGGTCCAGTGAAGGCCGGCCGCGTCGGCGACGTCATCCGCGAAATCCCCGGAAACCTGCAAGCGGCCCTCGGTCCGGTTTCGGAGGCGGCGAATGCCACGCTCGACCAGCTACGCAAGGCAGGCCCCGACCGGATCACGGTCGAGTTCGGCGTCGACCTCGCCTTCGAGGCGGGGGCCGTAATCACCAAGAGCAGCGCCAACTGCCACCTGCGGGTGACGATGGCGTGGAAGAAGAGCAGCCACCCTGACGCGGATTCGCCCGGGGACTGATCCCATGGACATCGCCGGCACGCCCCCGAACGGAAACCACGGCGACCAGGACTCCCGCTCGACGGGACTGCTCAAGGCCGTTGCCCAGATCCTTGGACCGGACGGCCAGGTAGCCGGTGTCGGCTTCCTCGTCGCCGAGGGCGTACTGATGACGTGCGCGCACGTCGTACGCGCCGCCGGAGCCGGGCCCGGTGACAGTCTGCGGGTGGCCTTCCCGCACGGGGACGGCGCGCCCGAGGTCGAGGGACTGGTCTCGGCGGACGCGTGGCGCGCCCCCGAGACCGAGGACGTGGCCGTCGTACGCCTGAGCACCGGCGACGACGTCACCCGGGACGTCACGCCCCTGGCCCTCAGCTCCGCAGCAGGCTCCCGGGGCCACAGGGTCCAGTCGTACGGGTTCCCGACCCAGGCCCCTACTGGTGGCCACTTCGGGTACGGCAAAGCCGGCGGAATACTGCCCGCCACCCAGGGCCGGGGCGCTCACCTGCAGCTTACCGAAGCCAACGACCTCACCACCGGGTTCAGCGGCGGGCCGGTCATCGACGAGGTGACCGGCCTGGTCATCGGCATGCTCACCGAAATCACCGCCCCCGATGAGCACGAGCGGGGCCAGAACATCGCCTACGTGACTCCTACCGAGGTGCTGCGGGAGATCTTGCCCGAACTGACTGAGCAGGACGTATACCCCTACCGGGGACTGGAGCCGTTCACCGCGGCACACGCCCAGTGGTTCCAGGGCCGCAAGGACGCCGTCCGACAGGTCCTGGCGAACCTCGCCGAGCAGCAACGCGTGACACTGCTCCTCGGCCCCTCCGGCTCCGGCAAGTCCTCGCTTGTCCAAGCTGGCGTCCTGCCCGCGCTGGCCGCCGGCGAACTGCCCGGCAGCGACCGCTGGCTGCCCATCATCACCCGGCCACGACAGGACCTGCTGGCCGAACTCGAACGCGACGGACTGCCCGGCGCCGACAGCATCGGTATCGCCGAAGCCGTCACACGCAGGCTGACAGCCGAACCCGGCCACCAGCGTGTCGTACTGGTCATCGACCAGTACGAAGAGCTCCTCGCGGAGTCTCTCACCAGCCGGGAGCAGGAACGCCACCTTGCCGCCACCGGCCAGATCACCGCCGCGATCACCTCACACGCCGATCTCTCCGTGATCATGATCATGCGCGACGACTTCTACCCCCAACAGGCCGCCCTGGCGCCCGAACTGCTCAAAGCGGCGACGCCAGGTTTGCTCAACGTGCCGAGCACGCTCAGCCAGGACGACCTGCACGACATCATCACCCTGCCCGCTCTGAAGGCCGGCGCACACTTCGAACAGGGCCTGCCCGAGCACATCATCGCCGACGTCCTCGCCAGCACCCCCGACGGAATGGCGACCCGCCGAGCACCGGTCACCGTGCTCCCCATGCTCGAGCTGACCCTCGACCAGCTGTGGCAGCGACGCCGCGATGGCTACCTCACCCACCAGGCCTACCAGCGCATCGGAGGAGTCACCGGAAGCCTGACCACCTGGTGCGACACCGCGCTCAACCAACTGCCGGCCGATCAACGCCCAATCGCACAGCGCATCCTGACCTCCCTCGTGCGCCCCGCGGACCCCAGCCACGGCATACCCGCCACTCGCGCACTGATTCCTCTGGCTGAACTGCGCGACCTGGCAGCTGGCCCCGACGCCGCTCCCGACGGCGACAACGCCGTTGGCGAGGTCATCTCCGTCCTCACACGCCACCGGATCATCACGACCCAAACACTCCGTAACCCCAAACGCCCCGCTGCCACTCCCGGACTGCCGGTGGCCGAACTGATCCACGACGCTCTGGTCCGTGACTGGGGCACTCTGCGCGACTGGGTCAACCAGGACCGTCGATTCCAGGTCTGGCTCGACCTCATCCGCCTACGGGCCACTCACTGGGCGGCAGATGACGACCCGGGAAACCTGCTTGGGGGAGCAGCACTCGCGGAAGCCCTCGAATGGTCACTGCAACGCCGCCTACCCGGCGACATCGCAGCCTTCATCACCGCCAGCAGGCAACGCCAGCAGGCCGTCGCCTGGCGCAGCAGACGCCTCAACGCAATCCTTGCCGCGCTGCTGGTCCTCGCGCTTGTCGCCGCGGGGGCAGCATGGTGGCAATGGCGGACGGTCGACACCGAACGACAATCTGCCGTGTCACGGCAGCTCGCAGCGGAATCGAGCAGGCTCATCGACACGAATCCCGACCTGGCGTCCCTGCTAGCCATCCAGGCATACCGTACGAGCCACACGCCCGAAGCAGTTGCGAGTCTGCAAGACGCTGCAGCGCTCCCGCTGCATCGAAGTTTGGTCGGCCACAGGCGTGAGGTGTACTCGGTTGCGTTCAGCCCAGACGGGCGCACCCTCGCCACCGCCAGCACCGACCACACAGCCCGTTTGTGGGACCTGGCCAACAGCAAGACACGCACCACGCTTGTCGGCCACAGGAACGAGGTCTGGGACGTGGCGTTCAGCCCGGACGGGCGCACCCTCGCCACCGCCAGCACCGACAACACTGCACGGCTGTGGGACGTAGCCACTGGCAAAACCCGTGCCGTCCTCACCGGCCACACGGATGTGGTCTGGGCAGTGGCGTTCAGCCCGGACGGGCGCACCCTCGCCACCGGCAGCAAGGACCGCACAGCGCGGTTGTGGGCCGTGGCCACCGCCAAAACCCGCACCACCTTTACTGGTCACACGAATGCGGTTTGGGCGGTTGCGTTCAGCCCGGACGGACGCACCCTCGCCACCGGCAGCGCCGACAACACTGCACGGCTATGGGCCTTGGCCACGAGCAAGCCGCCTACCATCCTCACCGGCCACACTGACTCTGCGTGGGCCCTTGCCTTCAGCCCGGACGGACGCACCCTCGCCAGCGGCAGCTCCGACCAAACCGCACGGCTGTGGGACGTAGCCACGGGCAAAACGCGCGCCACCTTTGTCGGTCACACGGGTGCCGTGGATGCTGTTGCCTTCAGCCCGGACGGACGCACCCTCGCCACCGCCAGCGACGACAAGACCGCACGGCTATGGGCCTTGACGACCGGTAGGACCCGCACGATCTTTGCCGGCCATAGGGATGCGGTGGGGTCGGTCGCGTTCAGCCCGGACGGACGCACTCTTGCCACTGGCAGCACGGACCGTACAGCGCGGTTGTGGGACGTGGCCACGGGCAGGACACGCAGCATCCTCACCGGACACACGGCTGAGGTGGACTCGGTGGCGTTCAGCCCTGACGGACGTACTCTCGCCACCGGCAGCAGTGATTACACAGCGCGGTTGTGGGACGTGGCCACCGGCAAGAAGCGTGCCGCCTTTACCGGTCACACAGACTCGCTGTGGGCAGTGGCCTTCAGCCCTGACGGACGCACCCTCGCCACCGGCAGCAGTGATTCCACAGCGCGGTTGTGGGACGTGGCCACTGGCAAGACCCGCACCACCATCGATGTCGCTCATGGGTCGCCGTTCGCGGCGACATCGGTGGCGTTCGGCCCGGACGGACGCACCTTCGCCACCGGCGTCGCCGACAGCACTGCGCGGCTGTGGGATGCAGCCACGGGCAAGGCTGGCGCTACCTTCACCGGCCACACGAATACGGTGTACTCGGTTGCGTTCAGCCCGGACGGGCGCACCCTCGCCACCGCCAGCGCCGACCGCACCACCCGGCTGTGGGACGTCACCACGGGCAAGACCCGTACCATTCTCACCGGCCACACGGATGTGGTCTGGTCAGTGGCGTTCAGCCCGGACGGGCGCACCCTCGCCACCGCCAGCGCCGACAACACTGCACGGCTATGGGACGTTGCCACGGGCAGATCCCGAGCCGTCCTTTCCGGCCACACGGATCAGGTGGACTCACTGGCGTTCAGCCCCGACCAACACAGCCTCGCCACTGCCAGCTTGGACGGGACCGTACGGCTGTGGGACTTGGCTCTCCCCGAACCCAGCGCAGCAATCCGGATGATCTGTCGAAGCGTCAACCGCGATCTCACTGCAGAGGAACGGGAGATTTTCCTGCCGGGAGATTCAGCTGACCCGGTGTGCTCGCAAGGCTGACGGCCATCCGACCGACTGGGCGGGCCGCGAGTCCCGCGTGCCCCGGCCAGCCAAGACTCGCACTCGGTACGGGCGAGGCTGCCGACGCGAGCCGGTTGGGGCGCGCCCCGCGCCGAGGTAGGCGAACGCCCGCCGCCCCGGCGGCCGAAGGGTGTTGCCACTCCCCCGCAACACCCGCCGGCGCGGAAGCCCGGCGACGCCCGAGGCACGGCGCTGCTCCCGGGCGGCGAACCTGCGGCAAGGGCGCGGCTCGACGTCGGGGCGCCCAGCCCCGACATGGGCGGCACTGCCGCTTCGGTGAGCGCGGCTACGCCTCGTAGACGTAGCGCAGGACGACAGTGCGGCGTACGCCCACCTCCAGCATGGCCCGCGAGCGGAACCGGACCGGTCCCGGCCTGGCCTCGCCGCTACGGGACGGCAGGGGAGCCTCGATGAGCCACTGCTGCAGAGCGGCCAGCCCCCGGAAGCCGGGCGCCCTCCACTCCAGACGGCGCGTCAGGCAGAAGTTCAGATAGAGAGCGATCCGGCCGGCGTAGGCGCGTTCAGTGTTCGGTGAGCAGTCCCGGGCACGCAGGGACGCGAGATAGGCCACGGCCTCGGTCTGCAGCCCGTAGGACCGGGAATCCACCACAACCCACCGGGCTGTGCCTGTTACCGGGGAGACGGCCCGCTCGCCCACGTAGATGCGCTCCACGTGCCGAACGTAACCACCACTCCCCCACCCTCACCCCGAGATGGTCAGGCAACCATTCCTGCAGGTGACAACCTGAACAAACATCCCTCGCACTCCAACCACCCCTAGATAAAAGGCCTTCGGGCGCATGACGAACGCGCTGTGGAAATGCTCGCAATTCCCCAGGAAAACCAGAAGCGCATGGTACAGCCGTCGCCACTGGTCGGCGCGGCCCCCGCCGACGGCGAGGCGGAGACGCGGCTGCTGCTCCGGTTCGCCGCCCCCCGCGACCCCGCGCTGATCGCGAAGTGGATCAGCTACCAGGTCTTCAACACCGAACGCCAGGACTGGCGTCGGGGGGTCGAGGCCGCCTGGCGCTACCGCGAACGCGAGCAGCACCTGGACGTGCCCTACGACCACACCGAGGGGACGTATCCGCTGGGAAGGTGGCTGTCCGACCAGCGCCGCACGTTCCGGGCCGGGCAGATGACCGGCGAACGGGCCGCGGAGCTCGAGACGCTGGGGATTGTGTGGGACACCGCCGATGCCGGCTTCGCCGAGAACCTCGCAGCCGCGCGGGCGTACTACGCGAAGCACGGGACGCTGGCCGCGCCGCGGCAGGCGACCGCGATGGACAAGCCGGTGGGGCAGTGGCTGACCAACATCCGCCGGCCCGGCGGGCTCGGCAAGGACCCCGTACGCGCGCAGCGGCGGGCCGCCGCCCTCGCCGCCATCGACCCTGATTGGAACCCGGGCACGCTCGGGTGGACGGTGGACTGGCAGCGGCAGTACGCGGGCCTGCGGGCCCTGCTGGCGGGCGGTGCGCGCCTGGCCAACGTCGTGCCGGGGGTGACGTGGCACGGCGAGGACATCGGCCGCTGGACGGCCACCCAGCGCCGCGACTTCGGCCGGCTCAACGAGGAACAGCAGCGCCGTCTCGCCGAGCTCGGCGCGGGCCGTACGGGCGCGCACGGCGGCCGCCACGACCAGAGCGGCCTCCACGTCCGGGCGGGGCGCGGAAGCCTTCCACAAGGGCGTCCAGGCCCTTAGACGTCGTTTCCTTTGGCTGGCTCGCACGGCCCAGCAGGACTGCCCAGCCGTGCGAGCGGGGCATGGAAGCGAACCATGTCAGAAGGCCGGTCTACGCTGAGGCCGTGTCGCACGGCCGATTTAGTACCGGAGATCCCTACCAGCCTGGCTTGCCGCCCTATCGGGTGCTCCTGGACGAGACTGACTGGGGTGCGCTCCAGACGGCATTCGGCTCCGGTGAGAACCTTCCCGACATCCTGCTGCGACTGTTGGAGCCTGACCCCGCAGTCCAGGTCGCCGCCTTGAGTGAACTCGGCGAGCTGATACACCACCAGAACACCATCTATGAGGCCACTGCTCCCGCCGTCATGTACGTCGCCAGCATCCTATCGCCGACCTCGAAGCCCAACTCCTCGAACGGGGACAACCGTGACCGAGCGGGCCACACCCGAGACGATCGTGCTCGATCGAGACGGGCCAAGCTCCCCATGCTCCGCAAACGCGTCCTTCTCACCGCGGCAGCAAACCCGTGACCCGCCAGCCAGGGGTGTCAGACCCCTGCGTCATGCTCGTCCGTATGAACGAAGACGCTTTCTGGCAGCTCATCGAAGACTGCAGGCCCACGGAACCTGACCCTGAGGCCGAACTGCTTGCACCCGCACTGACCGAGCGTCTTGCCCAGTGCCCGTTGTCGCTGGTCACAGGCTTCGCGGAACAACTGTCGTGGGCGCTCTACCAGCTCGACCGCAAGGAATACGGATACAACCTGTCCGATGACGCCTTCCTCTACACCCGGGCTGCCGTCGTCGCGGCTGGCCGCGCCGTCTTCGAGAGCGTCCTTCAAGACCCTGCGGTCTTCGAGCCTTACGCCACGAAGCTCATCTGGGCCGAGAGCCTGCTCTACACACCGGACCGTGCATACAAGCGCATCACCGGGGAGGAATGGGACCGCAACACGCGATATTCCTACGAGTCGTGCTCGAACACCGAGGGCTGGGCTGACTGACCAGCGTTCGCCAACAGCTGCTGACGGACTCACGAGCTGCTGATCACCCTCACGGAATGTGTGCCTGATCCCGGTTCTCGGCCTGTTGCTGTCCGGGCGGCGGGACGGTCGGCACCAGCCACAACCGTCCATGACGAGCCACAGCAAAGGCCCGCGGGAGCGCTTGCCGCTGACCGGAACCCGCCGAGGTCATGGAACTCCAATGGGGATACGGCCCTGCGCCGTCGGTATTCGCCTGCGGGGTCGGCTGTTCGCAGGAGCCACACGCCTGTGCATCAGCTGCCCGCACCCTTGGAAGTAGGCGAGTACCGCGGACCCCGTAGGGACGATCCATCTGTCGGCAGGGCATCACTCAACGACACGGCCGGTGCCCGTGTCGAGCGTGGTTGACGGCAGACACGAAACGAATCTGCACGTCGTCCCTGCGTGCACCCACGGTCCCTCCCCTCCTGCGCTCGCGGACGTTCGCCGGCCGCCGGATACTCGATGCGGGCCGTATGCCTCCGCGCCGCGGCCCCGGTGAGGAAGGGCGTCATCCTTTTAGCCCTGACCGATATGGAGATTGCGTCATGCGCTCCCGAAGAAACCCGCTGACTCCCCTCGCGGCGGTCACGGCCGGCCTGCTGGCCGGGGCAGTGGGAACGGTGTGTCTGGATGCCGTCCATTACCTGAAGTACCGTCGCTCAGGCGGGACGGACAACCCACTCGCCTGGGAATTCGCGCCGGTCGAAAGCTGGGAGAAGGCCCCCGTCCCGGGGCAGGTGGCGAAGCGGGTCATCGAGGGTTTCACCCGGCGCCGGCTTCCCGATGGTTCCGCCTGGCTCACGAGCACCATCGCTCACTGGGCCTACGGCTCAGCGGCGGGCGCCGCCTATGGCATCGTGGCCGGATCACTGCCCAGGCCTTCCCCTGTCTATGGCGTGCCATTGGGTGCCGCGGTGTTCGCCGGTGACTACATCACCTTGCCGATCACAGGGCTCTACAAGCCCATCTGGCAGTACGACACAAAGGTCCTGGCCTGGGATTTCGGCGCACACGTCGCCTACGGCACCGGCACCGCAATCACCTTCTGGCTGCTCATCCGACTCGGCACCGGCGCCTTCAGAGACAGACCATAGCCGCCTGCCAGCCACGGCCATGCCCATGCCCACCACGGGTTTCTGCTGATGGGTACACACGGTTCGCTTCGGTTCCGCTGCACGGACATCAACAGCCCACGATCACGTCTGGTGGCCGCGGAAGCCCCAGGAGGCGTCGGAAATGCCGACCGGAGTCGAGCGCGTCGCACGCATCGCCGCCCGGGTTAGCCCGGCCGCCGCCGCCGTCCGGACCCCCCGGCATCGCCCGCGTCCGGCGGTGCGAGTCCCGTCGTGGCGGCATCTTGTACGCACCCAGGAGGCGTCAGTCAATGGACATGAAACTTGAAGTCGTGGTGGTGCCGGTGTCCGACATCGACCGGGCCAAGAGCTTCTACACGCGATTGGGCTGGAGACTGGACGCGGACGTCGCCCCGGACGAGAACTTCCGGGTAGTGCAGGTGACGCCGCCGGGCTCACCGGCATCGGTCATCTTCGGCACCTCGGTCACGTCCCAGACGCCGGGCTCAGCTCAGGGCTTGCACCTGATCGTGGACGACATCAATGCTGCCTACGCTGAGCTGACTCGGCTCGGAGCCGAGCCAAGCGCGGTGTTCCACGACGCCGGCGGCGTCTTCCACCAAGCCGGGACGGAGGTCCGGGTGCCAGGGCCCGATCCACAGCGCACCAGCTACAGCTCGTTTCTGTCCTTCAGTGACCCGGACGGCAACGGCTGGCTTCTGCAGGAGGTGACCAGCCGGCTTCCGGGACGCCTCGATCCCGCGACCACGACGTTCGCCTCGGCCGAGGACCTGGCGAGCGCGCTGCGCCGTGCCGCGGCCGCGCACGGGGAGCACGAGAGCCGCATCGGTGCGGAGGACGAGAACTGGCCGGACTGGTATGCCCAGTACATGGTGCGCGAGCAGGCAGGGACCGAACTGCCGTCGTGACCGCATCGCCCTGCAGGAGACCAGGACCGGCTCCTCTTCGTAGTCGAACGTCGCGGCGGAGGAGGGCTAGGCAGGTGGCGTGGACGCGTTCGCCGCTGTCCGCCGACGGACGCGCTGTCGGACCGTGCCGGGCCGGGGGCCTCGGGGAACCGGGGGCGACTCGCTCGCGTCATCGGTCCGGGAATGACGTGCGTCGGGACCTGATGCGGGTGGTGCTCGAGCGATAGTCTGCAGGTCACAAGCAGCAGGTTGGCCCTCGTCTGGTACGGGTGGCCCAGGGGAGACTGCAGGATGCCGTACGTGAGGGAGTTGCGAAGCAGGTAGCAGTAGTCACCTTCGACGGGTTGAACGAACTCGGCAGCTTTCATCACTACGCCGACACCGGTGGTCACGTCGATGAACGGCGTCGAGGTGACGGGGCGGCGCCCGATGGAGTTCGTCACCGAGGCCGACGTAGTGCTGATCGGCAGTGGCGTGAAGGCGCGAGAAGTGGTGCCGACGACCAGCTGGTCTCCGAGCTGCGGCTCGATTCGTCGCGCCAGCTCATCGTCGCCCAGTGCTCCGGCGCTCTGGTGCTCGCCCACCTGGGGTTCCTGAATGGCATGCCGGCGTGCACGGCAGTGCTCGACGAGCCGTTTCACACTCGCCAGTCGCAGCGATCAGTCCGCCTGCGGTAATGTC
This sequence comes from Streptomyces sp. NPDC032472, assembly GCF_040636955.1. Taxonomy (NCBI): domain Bacteria; kingdom Bacillati; phylum Actinomycetota; class Actinomycetes; order Kitasatosporales; family Streptomycetaceae; genus Streptomyces; species Streptomyces sp. NPDC032472. Next base: position 18,414 of record NZ_JBEZVK010000064.1, on the reverse strand, counting down.
CACCTTCCTCACTCCGCGAGACCACGCCGGCCCCGGACACGATCACACGGGTGCGGGCCAGAAACCTGCTGGTGCACAGTCCTGGGCAGAGGTGCATCCTGGAAGTTGGTCATTCCGGTCATTGCGGACCGGCGGCGGCGAAGTGAGCCAGGCACGCGAGCGATGAACGCCGAAGACGCCGGCAGGCAATGGTCATCTCGAACCAGGGAGCAGATCATGCCATCCCTACACTTCCACGTGAACTCCTCGATGAGCCCGGACGAGGTGATGGGCGTGCTGACGAACTTCAGCCCATCCCGTGTCGAGCAGTGGTCGTCCATCGATGCCGAGCACTTCCAGGTTCACGAGCGGGGTGACACCTGGGCGGAGGTGACCGAGGGGAACGACAAGTCATGGGAGCGTGCACGCTACGAATGGGACCCCTCGACGAACAGGGTCACCGTCACCACTCGTGACTCGGTGCCCTTCGGCTCGGGGGGCTGGCAGTTTCAGATGACTCCCACCGACAACGGCACCCGCGTCGACGTCAGACTCGAGCGGCACCCCACCTCGTTGAAGTCGAAGGTGATGTCCTCGATCATCCCCTTCGCCGGGCCGGTGTTCCGCAAGTCCTTCAGGCAACCTCTGCACACCACGTAGTCGCCAGGTCGCTGAAGACGGCACCCTGGTCGAAGTTCTCCAAGGGGGACCCCTCATGACCACGGCGAAAGACCTGTTCATGATCGCCATCGACCTGGAGCGTGCCGTGGGACAGGGCGACCTGTCCCTCGCTCTCGCGGGAGCCGAGCTGATCGATCTCATCCGTGCGGGGACGGTCGGCCTGGACGGCGACCACATCGTGCCAGGTGGGCCGCCGCCGCTCGACGAGGGGATTCTGGACGAAGCTGCGGCAGGTCTCACTCGGCAGCTGCCCTACGAGCGGGTCGAGGACTGGCTGTGGCGTCGGGGCCGGAACCTCTCGGCCACGTACCAGGCCGCCCTGGAAGAGAGCGGTGAGCTAACACCGCAGCGAAGCAGCCGGTCGCCCTTCGGCTCGAAAAGCCTGCAACCGGTCGATACGCCCGCCCGCCGCCGCGCAGCCGACCGCTGGAAAGACGGGGAACCCGTCCTGACCGCCCTCGCCGTGGCCGTGGGCATCGACGACGAACGATCTGATGACGGGACCGGCCTCGACGACGAGGCGGTGACGCATGTGGTGGCCGCCGTCCACGACGCGGTGAGGGAGCTGGAGGCCGTGCGCCAGCGGCGGACCATCGAGAACGCAGCCTTCGCCAACATCTGGCGCGGGCCATGAGCCGAGCCCTGTGCCAGGAACATGACCGAGTCCGACGGCGCGGTCACCCCCCCCCTGAGCGAGGCTGCGCATGCCCCTCGACCAACCCCGGTCAGGTCGCGCGGCCTGCACCTGGGGACCGATGCTGCGCTCGCGGCAGGGCAGGGGACCTGACCGTCCACGCGATGGGCGCTGAGCCCAACCACTGGGTCTTTTTCAACCTGCTGGTGCGTCGGTGGTGGCGTGCATGTAGACATGTCTAGCTTTCTCGCTGTGAACTGGCCCCAGAGAATCGGTTCCGCCTGGTACCAATCCGTTGACCGTTCAACTCCGGTCCGGGACGGCTCCGCCGATGACCTGAGCATCGACGGGGCGCGAAGCACGTCTCGAACGTTTGGTGGGGCCAGCTCTGACCTGTGCCTGTCGTGGTGACGGGTGAGGATGGGGTGGGGCTGTGTTCGGTCCGCGGAGAACGGGTTGGCCTTGCCTGAGGCCCGGGGCCTGCGGCCACCGGTGCCCCGCTAGCGGTCCGGCTGGCCGCGGCGGCGCATTGGTCCCGGCGCGCGCCCTGCTCTTCAACCGACCGGCGACGGCGCCGCACCTTGGTCGGCGCCAACGGCATGTGTGGGACGGCCGGACGGACCGGCCCGGCCGCAGCCCGTCGGGGCTGGTCATCTGCGCGCTCTGCCGATGCCCTCGCACACGCCTGCATCCTTTGGACTACTGCGTTTTCCGCCCTGTGGAGGACGATCTTGCCGGCACCGCCGTGAGAAGGTTGATCCGTGCGAACAACCCTCGGATACACCGTCGAAAGCATCGGCTACGTCATAGGAGCCCAGGGGCTCGTCAGCTTCGTCTCGCAGACCTTCTTCGGCACGGAGTGGGGCTGGATGCACAAGGTCGTCGACCTTCCGCCCACCGCTTACCTCGGCATCGCCGTCGCGGGGCTGGCGCTCATCGTCTGCGGGGTGAAGACACGGAAGACGCCCCCGCACCAGAAGGTCGCCTGACCGCGCGCCTTCAGCCCGCAACACCCAAAGGGCGATGCAAGCGTGCCCGGTGGAAGGTGTCGGGGCGCAAGTGGGCACTGGCCGTCGACTTTCGGGGGTGAGGCGGGCCCGGAAGCTGATCCGGCACACTTCCTCCTCCCGGTCCGCTCGAGCTCGCGCAGGCAGACGTTCGCGGCGGGGGTCTTGCCCACGCCGGGCCGTGTCATGGCGGCACATCATCGCCCTGGCGTCAGTCGTGTCCGTGATGTTCTGCCGGGCCTCCAGGAGTGCCCGGGCGTGACGACCGCCGCGTCCGGGAGGTGGGTGGGACGAGGTCGGACCGCCATGTCGCTGCGGGCGACCCCACGGCAGGGGGTCGGGATCCGGATGTCAACGAACCTGCTACCGGTCGGGGCATCCGCCTGCCCCGGCACCTGCCCCGTCCGGATGGCGGCCCGTTTCGCTCAGCGGCCGGCCAATGCTGCGCGCGGCAGCGGCCGGCCGCTCGAGGCGCTCGTCGAGGCCAACAGCGGAGCCGACTTGGCGGTGCCCGAATCACCTGGTGCGCATTGAGATCACCGAATACTCCAGCTGCGGGCCGAGGACATTGGGCGGGATCCTCAGGGGCAAAGGCATTGTTGTACGGGACATGGGCTTTTAGGCTCAACGCATGTCCGACTTTGATCATGTAGAACCGTCCCGCGCCGCAGGCCCTGTGACGGCCGACGATCTCGCCGAGGGCGCCCGGCTCGTCGTCGCGCTGCTGCGCCAGCCTGCCGCCCTGGCCGCCGACTGGAACCGGCCCGCCGGAACGCTGGAGTGGAGCTGCTGGGAGACTGCCGAGCACCTGGCCGACGACCTTTTCTCCTACGCTGCCCAGCTGGGCCCGCAAGCGCCTGCGGCCGCCGCCGACGTGCCCTTCATCTGGCGACAGGAGGCGCCCGGCAAGCCCTGGAACGTGATCTACGCCGAGCGCGAGAGCGGACCGGAGGGCCTGGTGCAGGTGCTAGAGGCGTGCGCGGCACTCCACGTGGCGATGGTGCGGACGGCGCCGCCGCATGCTCGTGCGTTCCACCTGTACGGGACGACAGATCCCGAAGGCTCGGCGGCCATGGGCCTGGTGGAGCTGTTCGTACACGCCGAGGACCTGGCACTCGGCCTCGGGCTCGACTGGACTGCCCCCGCGGCGATCTGCGCGCGTGTGCTGCAGCGGCTGTTCCCCACGATTCCTCCCGGCACCGCCCCCTGGCCGACCTTGCTGTGGGCAACCGGCCGGGGTGAGCTGGCAGGACGAGAGCGACTTACCCACTGGAAGTGGGACAGCACCCCGCGCCAATAGATCAAGGGCCGGCGTCTGCCGCCGTGAGGATCAGGCGACACTGCGGTCACACCGCTAGCCTTGCACCTTGCTTCCGTTCACGAGAACCGGACCTGGGCCAACTTCCATGGCGGGCAGCCCGGTCCCGGTTGCCCGCCTGCCACGTTGACCGGTGCGCGTCGCGGTAGGCGATACCCGGGGGAAGGCCCGCCGGACAGTCGCCGACTCCGGCTATCTCTACAAAGCCGGCCCATCAAGCCCCCGGCACGCCCTGCCTGGGGCACACCAAGGGGAAAATCAAGACCCGGCCGAGTACCCGCGTGCCCTTGCCCCTGACCCGCCAGAGTGCCGGGAGTGAGCCAGGGTGCGCCGCTGCTTTTGAGGATGCCGGTCCTCCTGCGAGGCGAGTAGCGCGGTGGGCGGCCACCGGTGAGTGTGTGGTTCGAGCCGGCGCGGGAAGCGGTGCGAGTGCCGGGAACGGGGCCGGCCCCCGGCTCAGCCGAGGCTGGTGACCAGCAGGGTGAAGGCGGCGATGATCACGGCGACGCGGACGTAGTGGAAGCGGTCCCAGCGGTTCATCTGCTCCTTCCAGTCCTCGGGCCGGTTCTCGGGGGTCCATGTCTTGCTCCGGTTGTTGATCGGGACGAGCAGCAGGATCGACATGACCACACTGAGGCCCAGCAGCGCTCCGGCGGTGACGACGAGGCCGGTGTCGTGGTGGTGCCATCCGGTAATGGCCCAGATGGCGACGAGGACGAGCGAGGTGATGTACCAGACCGGCATCACGGCGCCGAGCATCCGGCCCCCGTGGGCGCGGCCCAGTTGGCCGCTGTCGCCGGGGAGTGCGTTGAGGATCGGGTTGATGACGAAGGCGACGGCGAACTCCACCCCCACCATCACGCCGACAACCACGGTGGTGAACACCTCGAGTGCGTTGAGCATGACAACCCCTCCGGATCTAGCGTTGCTAGTTGACGAGGCAACGCTAGTATTGCCACTGCTCAATTGTCTAGCGGTGCTAGGGTCGGACCATGTCGGTACAGGAACGCAAGCAGCGCGAACGGGCGGAACGCGAGCGCCTCATCGTGGCCACAGCCCGGGAGCTCGCCGAGCAGCAGGGCTGGGACGCGGTCACCACCCGTCGGCTCGCCGAGCGCATCGAATACAGCCAGCCCGTCCTCTACAGCCACTTCCGCGGCAAGCGCGAGATCATCGGCGCCGTCGCCCTCGAAGGCGCCGCCGAGATGGCCGCCGCACTGCGGGCCGCGGCTTCCAACACGGACAGCCCCCGCAGCAGGGTCACCGCCCTCGCCTGCGCCTACCTCGACTTCGCCGAACGCAACCCGGCAGTTTACGACGCCATGTTCCAACTCGACGGCGGCCTGGCCTTCGCACACGAGGACACTCCCGAGCCGCTGAAGGACGCCTTCGCCGCCCTGCTGGAGAACCTCGGCGAGGTCGCCGGGGACGGCGTCCACCCGGGGCTGTTCACCGAGGTGTTCTGGGCGGCCCTGCACGGACTGGCGACCCTGACCCGGGCGGGACGGCTGCCTCCCGGGGACGCCGAACGCAGGGTGGAACTGGTAGCAGACCGGCTCGCCATCGTCTGACACGCCATCTCACCCACATCCGACCGGCTGGCTGAAAGCCTGGTCGGCGGGCCTTAGGGTTCGGGACCATGACGAGGACCACGCCACCGCGCCCGCTCGACGTCGAGGGGCTCTTCCCCGGGCTCGCCGCCCACCGCGGCACGACCACCCGGCTGCACCCGCGACCGGGCAACCCCGACGCGTCGGTGAGCTCCGTGGGCGGGCCGATGCTCTGGCCGGTGGACGAGCCGTGGCCGGTGTGCACCGATCCGCATCCCCACAGGCGCGGCCGGCGCCCCGCAGACATCCACCGGGAGCGGCAGCTGTTGACCGGCGCATGGGCCCGGGACCCGGCCGCCGGCCTCACGGACGAGGAGCGGCGGCTCCTGGAGGAGCTTCGGCGCAGGCATCGGGCGGCGGGAGAGAGCGGGGAGACGGATCCGCTCCCGATGATCGGTCTGGCCCAGCTGTACCGCCGGGACGTACCCGACCTACTCGCGGGGCCGGAGGACTGCGACCTGCTCCAGGTGTTCTGGTGCCCCTTCGACGCGCACGGCGAGAACCGGACGGGCATGCTGCTGGACCTGCGCTGGCGCCGGTCGTGGGAGGTCGTCGAGGTGGTGGCGCAGCCGCTCCTGCCGGAGGTCGTGGGCTTCGAGGGATACGTACCCGAGCCGTGCGTGCTACACCCCGAGCAGGTGGTCACGTACCCCTTCACCGGGCTGCTACCCGAAGAACTGTGCGCCCGGATCGAAGCCAGAGAAGAGGCCCTCGAAGAAGAGGCCGAGGAAGCGGACGCAGAGGAATGGGACTGGCCGACCTACCAGTTCGACCTGTCCATCCCGCCCGGCTGGCGCGCCGGGGGCTACGCGTCCTGGAACCTGACGGACGCCGCCACTCTTGCCTGCTCGGCCTGCGCGGCCCCGATGGAACTGCTGTTGACCATCGATAGCAAGGAGTGGGACGGCGGAAGCAGCAGCTGGATGCCGCTGGAGGAGCAGGATCCGGCCGTCGGTGGGGATGGCGAGCCCACCCAGGTCCAGGTGGGCCGGTGGGGCAAGCTGAACGTCTTCGCCTGCCCCGCCGACCCGGGACATCCGCATCTCAAGAGCATCCAGTAGCTGCTGTGCGGCACTGGATACTTCCGGCGCCAGCTCGACGACGGCACGCGCTACCTGCTGCCCGGCCAGCCGGGCCGTGCCCGCAACCTCCTCGGCGCCGGCGCCCTCTTGCGCTCACACGGCCTCCCCGTTCTGACCGCCTGGAGGACTTTCAGGGCGGACCGGGCGGTCGCGACGCAGATGCCGTAGTGCTCAGCCATGATCCGAAGAGGGGGCAGCCGGCGGCCGGGCTGGAGACGCCCGGAGTGGATCTGCTGGGGGGAGGTCGGCGGGTAACTCCACCCCATCGTGTGGCTCGGTCGGCACCATCTGCAACACCAACAAGATTCTCAACCAACGAAAGAACCCCAGGTCAAACCGCTCCCACCCGGCGCACCCCGTTCTCAACCCAACCTGCAACTCCCAGCTCACCGACCCCCTGATAGCCCAACTACCCTCCCCCTCAACGACATCCGGGGCAGCTGGCAACGAGGAGGGGGTGCCGTGGTCCCCTGAGGCCGCAGGCACTGCCTGTGGGGTTCCACCCTCCCAGCCTAATCACGCTGTACTTTCGTGCCAGACCGGGTAGGAAGTAGACCTGTGGAAAGCAAATCGGAACAAGAGACCAGTGTGCGTGGCGGGTCCAGCCCTCGCTGGGTGGCCCTGGCCGGCATCGCCGGAACCCTCATCGGCTCGCTAGGTGGAGTCGCCGGAAGCCTTCTCGTTTACCAACAAAACGAAGACACCCAGAAACATGCCCGTGAAGAAAGGCGAGCCGACATCCGCCGGAAGAGTTACGTCGACCTGGTCTCCGAATATCAAACATGGGAAATCAAGGCAAATGGCGTATCCAATATCCTCGACGCATGGGTCTTGGAGAAAGACGAGAAGGAGAGTGCGAAAACGTATCAAATGGCTCTCGACGAATACAACAAAGCATTTATCCCGGCTCACACCCGATCCTGGCAGACCGAAGTAGCCGTGATCCTTGTAGGCACCCCGAGCTCAGGTGACATCGCCCGCAAACTATCTGCCGCTCGAGAAAAGGCTGCAAAGCAGCTCGGGCTTCAAGGCACTGAGCCATACAACGGAAATAAGTACGTTGAGGCCGTCAAAGAATGTGAGACCCTGGTCGAAATATTCATTTCTAACGTCAAAAAAGAAGTAGTGGCCTGACCTTCAGTAGGATTCGCACCGCCCCATCGGACTTCACTGAATCTAACGTAAGAGAGAGCGGCTGAAAACCGACCACCGGCCGCCCCAGCGCCCGCGGAGCCGGCACCATCGCCCCGCCACAGCAGCCGCAGGCACGGCTCGTCACCGGTCAGGGAGTGTCCCCGACCCACACAAACCGCCCTCAGCCGCTGTCCGCAGTGGCACCTGGAGACCGGCCGCAAAGCCCGAATGCCCCGTAGGATTGGCGAATCCTCCAGCCCTACAGCCGACTTCCAGGGCGGAGCGCCCCAGCCTCCGCCGCGACCACCCAGCACAGCAGCTATCGGTGGCGGACACTGCACCGCTCCAAGTGCGCCCGCCGGGTATCCGAGCCGCTCCGCAGCCTGCTTCAGGCGTCAGAAACGGCTGAAGACCATCACCCAGGCCAACGCCCACTGCGCTGCGGCAGCCGGTGCCCAGCGCCGCACAGACACGGGTGTACGCAACCCGGCCGCCGCCTTCCTCCATGCGTGGCTGCACGAGGAGGAGGCCACGGCAGCCGCGGCCGGACTGACCCACTGGCGGCACTGGCCGGCCCGCAGTTAAAGAGCGTTTTGTCCTGGCGGGGGTGTTTGATATCGCCAGGCGGTTGGAGGAGTTTCGCAGGTGCGGTGGGTGCGACGGTCGATGTCAGCGGCGGGTGCGAGGATCACGGGATGCCTCTGCCTCAGCCTGATGATCTGACCTCGCTGGTGCTGCGTACCGACTTCCGTGACAACAGAGCCTGGGACGCGGTTCGAGCCGCGCTCGACGCGGCCGACGAGTACTGCCATGCCACGTATGTCAGCGAGCTTCGCTTCGCCGGCGCGGGGGTCCGGGTATTGGTGGATGAAGAGGCTGCTGCGGATGAAGAAGCCCAGATCATCCACGTCTTCCTGGCCGACGCGGCCACGATGGAGGATCCGCATCACGCGCTCCTGGCCGTGGACCTCTCGGACGAGCCTGGGCGGACGTTCAGGCTCCCTGCTCAGTGGTTCCCTGATGTCTCGGCCAACCTGAGCATCGCCAACATGGACTTTGCTGAGTTCGCCGACGCTGCTGATGAATCAGGGACCTTCCGCGGTTTTGACGAGGGCTGACTCGCTACCGTCGAGGCATGTCCGGGCGAGCTATGTGCCGCGCCAGTCCAGGGTGGTTTCTCGGGTGAGGCGACGGCTCATTAGGTCGATCATCGCGATGCGGATCATTGCTTCGGAGCGGTGCGGGTTGGGGTTGCTTCGGTTTGACGGACATCCGAGATCTGGGCTTGTGCCCGGGGAGGGATGTCCATGATGGAGAACATGCCGAAGAAGAAGCCGCGGCAGCGGCGGCAGTTCACAGCCGATTACAAGGCCGAGATCGTGGAGCTGTGCCTGCGCGGGGACCGGTCGGTGCCGGATGTCTGCAAGGACTTCGACCTGACGGAGTCCGCAGTGCGGTTGTGGCTGGCCCAGTCCGACGACAGCCACCAGCCCAAGGACCTGGAACGTGACGAACGGGCGGAGCTGGCCGAGCTGCGGCGGGAGAACCGCCGTCTGCGGGAGGACATCGAGATCCTCAAGCGAGCCACGGCTTTCTTCGCGAGGGGGACCCGGTGACGGTCGACCCGTTCATCGAGGCGGAGAAGCAGACAGGTCACAGCGTCAAACGGGCGTGTGAGCTGATGAAGGTCTCCCGATCCGCCTACTACCAGCGCCGCCAAACCGCCACGGGCCCCCGGTCCCGCCAGGACATGGAACTGACCTCGCTGATCAGCGAAATCCACGCCCGGTCACGCGGCACCTACGGCGCCCCCAGAATCCACGCAGCCCTCAAAGCCGAGGGCCACGCCTGCGGCAGGCGCAGGATCGCCCGCCTGATGCGGGACGCCGGCCTGGAAGGCCGACACCGCCGGCGCGGGCACCGCACCACCATCCCGGATCCCGCCGCGGCCACCCGCCCCGACCTGGTCATGCGCGACTTCACCGCCGATCCCCAAGCGGTCGACACCCGCTGGTGCGGATCAGCTACCTCAAGCGGCCATGACCCTAAAGGACATCACCCGGACCGCCAGCACCTGAGCGGAGCAGACCGGCCCGATGTGCTGCCCCAAGAACACTGGGCACCCGGTCTTGCCCAACGGTTTATTAAAAAGTCGGGTCGCCGTGTCCTCCGGGTTCTCTTTGCCGAGCCTCGCCCCTTGGCGGACGCTCGACCTGAACTACGAAGGGCTGTGGAGTCTGCGGGACTCTTGAGTGAACTGGTGCAGGAGGCGTTTCTGCGGGTGGGTTTGAAGGCGGCCGAGGGGGAGCTGGCGGCGGATACGAACGTGATGGCGTACCTGCGGCGCGCCCGCCTCCGGAGCCACGCCGCCGGACGCGGAGGTCAAGGTCCTGAGGGGCCCGCTCCCGACCGTTCTTGCGTTCCGTCGTGTCCACGGCAGTCGTACGAGCCGGTGCCGGGGGCGTGGCCCGGTCCGGCAGAGGAGTACGTCATGCCGAAGAACCAGTCCACCGCCGCGCAGAGCGCCCGCCGGGCGAGCCGAAGTGGAGGGAAGTACACCGAGGCCCTACGCCGCGCGAAGACCAGCGAAGCGACGCCGCGCACGCCGCACGTCCTGCGGTTCCTGGCGGAGCACTCGGGCAACCTCTACCACCTGGTCGGCGGGATCGCGGCGGCCTGGGCGCACAGCGGACAGCGGGTCCTGCTCCTCGAGGAAGCCGAGGACTACTGGCGGTGGACCATGAGCGGCGTGGGGCGCAGCCGAAGCCGCCGCCGCAAGAAGGAGATCGAGCCGGCCAGCCCGCCGGAGCCGACCACCAGCACCCTGTGGGCCTCGCAGGACGGCCCTGGCCTTCTGGCCCGCCACACCTGCATGTGGCAGGTCCGCCACCCCTCTCAGGAGAGCGACCGCGGCGGCTTGCCCCGCACCGACAGGCGCCCCCTCACTGCGGCGGTGGCCGACGCGCTCGGCACCTACGACGTGATCGTCCTCGTGCCGAAGCACTGGTCCTACCCCGACCGTGAGAACGCGACGACGCACGTCGTCGTCGGCGAGATCGACATCTTCCCCGACACAGACTGCAGGACCGCACTCCCCGGCCCCGGCGGCGGAGAAAGGGGCGTGCCGCTGAGTCCCGAGCAGAGCGCGGCGGTTCTGCGCGAGCGCTGTCTGGACTTCCTCTTCGGGTTCCCGCACCTCCCCATCGCCTTGGACGGGGTGATCTGGCAGTCGAACGGGGAGCTGCCCGTCGACGCGGACTACCTGGCGGGCGTCGACCGGGACATGGACCATGCCGGACTGCGCCCCTTGGGCTGGTCGCTCGCCGGTCGCCGGCCTCACCCGCACAGGCAGTTGCCCGAGGCCGACCAGTTGAAGGACTCCAGCTTCGTCCAGCGGTACCAGCCCATCGCGGGGCGCCTGCGTTCGACGCTGGACGCTCGCCCCGCCGTCCGGCAGCCCATCCCAGCGCGGTGAGTCCGAGGCCGAGACCTACGAAGGCCCAGAACAGGACGTAGCGGGCGGGTGCGGCCTGCCGCGCGGTCCGGCCAGGTTGCCCGGGGTGGTTGCGGGGATTTGGCCGGACCGGTCCAATTCCGGGGGTTACTTCCCTTGCCTGATGTCGAGCGCTTGGAGCTTGAGGTAGGCGTTGTCGTTGTTCGGCAGCGGGGCGGTCAGCGCGTTGGTGGAGGTGTCGGGGGTATTGGGGGCGGGGTAGGCGGCGCTGGGGCCGAACGAGATCGGCTGCTGGAGGGTGTACAGCGTCCCGCCCTGCGGGGAGCCGTCCTCGTTCGTTTCCTGGGCGGGCGGGGGGAAAGAGGCGTGGTGGGCGGTCCACCGTCCCGGCTGCAACGCCTCGAAGGTGAAGGGGCCAGCGGTTTCACCGCTCTTTTCGAACGTGATGGTCATCGGCTGGATCCAGGCCTCCTGAAGCCCACCGGGGGTGAGAGCGAGGGTGCTGGCGCCGGCGGTTTCGGTGTCGGGCTGCTGGAGGGTGACTTTCCCGAACAGCGGGTGGCTCGCTTCCATCAGGAATGCAAGCGGACGAAGTCCGCGCCGCCGGCCATGACTTTCACCGTGCGCGAGCCGGTGAAGTTCAGGGTCGGCAGCGGCGGGGGCAGGTTGACGACCAAGGTGGCGCCGAGGCCGCTCGCGGTGAAGCGGAGTGTCTGCCCGATCTCCGGAAGAGCCCCGGCCCCGGATGAACGGCGGGCGGAGGCGACTGCGGCGGGGGCGGTCGTACCGGATGCCACGAGCGCACCGATTCCGGCAGTGGCCGCGGCGTGCTTGAGCAACAGGCGGCGGCTGAGGAAAGACGTCATGCGCCGATCATGGGCCCCGCGCCCTGCCCGCCCGGCTTGCTTCGGCTGGCAGGTCCCTCCCACGGGTGACCGGGGGTGTGGGTTGCAGCAGACGCGGTGGGCGCGGCCGCGGCAGTGATGCCCAAGGGGGCAGCCACCCTTGGGTGGCTGCCCCCTTTTTTTCCTTTTTGCATGTCGGGCAGGCACGCCGCGCCATCTCAGCTCAGGTGAGTGCGGCCTTCTTTTGGCCGAGGAGTTCCTCGACCTTGGCGATGTTCTGCTGCAGCGCCTGGTCGAGCTGCGTCTTGGTGCGCAGGATCTCGTCCTCGCTGAGCTTGCCGTCCTGGGTGAGCTGGTCGAGGGCGTCCGCCGCGTCGTCGCGGGCATCGCGGAGCGAGGCCCGGCTCTTTTCGGCCGTGGTCTCGGCCATCTGGGTCATCTGCTTGCGGCGTTCCTCGGTCAGCGCCGGGACGCTCATCCGGAGCGTCTTGCCGTCCACGGCCGGGTTCAAGCCCAGGTCCGCGTCGCGGATCGCCTTCTCGATCGCGCGCGCCGCATCGGTGTCGGATGCCTCGAGGACATGCGTGCGGGCGTCAGGGGCAGTGATGGCCGCAAGCTGGCTGACCGGGATGGTGGCGCCGCGGTAGTCCGCACGGACGCCGTCGAGCATCCCCGGACTGGCCTGGCCGATGCGGATGCTCGCGAAGGCCCGCTGCGCGGCGGCCAGGGCCTCGGTCATGTTCTTCTCGCCTTCGAGGAGTACCTCGTTGCTCACTGCGGCTTCCCCCTTCTCGGGATTCGCTGTCTTTGATGGCGGGTACCAAGATCGGCAGACACTGTGCGCGGAGGCCAGCGCTGGCACCGGCCGCCCTGCCCACGTTTGCAGATGTTCGGCCTGAAAACAGCTTCTTGTCCTGAATGCTGTGCATGCGAATGACGGGGCGGCAGCCGCAGGTGGAAGGGCGCCCAGGAGCTCCTACACCCGCTGTATGCCGAGTGCCGCGGCCGCTTGGAGGCCCTGGTCACGTCCGTGCCAGTGGGCACGGGAAGGCGGCGACCAGCTCCTCCAGCAGCACATCGAGGATGGCCGCCGGCTTGCGGGCGTCTTGCGGCACTGCATCGAGAAGGGCGTCCCGTTGGCCTTCCTCTGACATCCCACCCTCCACGGGAGGCACTGCGGGACAGTCCTTCAGTCCACCCGCTGGCCATCGGCCGCCGGATCGAGGTCGCCGCCGACCTGGACCAGGTCCTTGTGACCTGCGACGGCGTTGAAGTCGCCCGCCATGCCCGCTGCTGGGCCCGCCACCAGACACTCACCGAGCCCGTTCGGAGGGCTGGACCCACGAGGAGTACCTCGCGGCCTGCCTGCAGCGGGAGGTCGCCGCCCGCGTTTCGCACGGCGCCGAGGGCCGTATCGCGGGCGCGGACGATCCGCGCAGCTCGGCGGCGGGCGCAGCGACCACCCGGCCCACCATCCGACGCCCGCCGCGCCGACGTCCCCCTCCACCTCTTCCGGCGGGCTCGCCCGGCCACGAGGCCGACGCGCCTCGGGCGGAGGAAGGCCGCGGCACGCCGCGGTTCGAGATCCGGGTAACTGCATCATCCTGGGACAATGCTCGGCACGCCGCCGCCGAGGCTGTCAGGGCCCGGGGCCCGCGAGCCGGGACAGCTGGTGCAGGACCGTTCCCAGAGGAAGAGAGTGGAAGTTGGCTGCCATCGACGACATCGTTGACGAGGCGCTGAAGCTGATTTTCGAGATGCGGTTCCGTATCTCCTACGAGGCGGAGCTCCTCATTGAAAATGGAGACGACCAGGAGAGGCGACGGGAGAAGGTGGCCGCCGCGGGTGCAGCGCTGAGCGATCTGGCCGACGAGTTCACCGGTCTCGGCAAGGCGTTTCACGCAGCAGGCGCGGATGAGGTGCGGCGGACCGAGGTGATGGACAGAGCAACGCAGGCACGTGCCCGGCTGCCCCAGCGCCTGAGTGATGTCAAAGCTGTCGCCCTCGCCGCCTGAGTCGGCCCGACCGTCCGCCACGGGAGGTCGTGGCTGTCCGGATTCCTGCTCCGGCCCGTGACGAACGCTGAGGGAAGGACCGTGACCGCCTCGTACGAGACCATCGGCACCCGGCTGGAGAGCGGCGTCCCGTCCGCCGCGTTCAAGCTTGGCCATGGCCTCTGCCGTAGCGCTCGGCCGCAAGCCGTCGGCCGGCTGCGCCGCCGGGCCGGCGCCGCCCGGGACGGAACCCGAGCGCGCTCGAGGGGACGGTCGACTGACGACGCCACTACGCCTACCTCGCCCAGCTCCTGGACGACGGCGCCCGCCTCGCGGCCATCGTGCCTGGGGTGACCCGGCACGGGAAGGACATCGGACGGTGGCTGGCCACCCAGCGCCGCGACTTTTTCGGCACGGCGATCAGGCTGCGCAGGGCCGATGCCACGCGTGCGCAGCGGTTCCCGTCGCCTGCGGTGCGGCCGGCCGGTCTCGTTCACCGTGCTGCACGTTGCCGAGGTCAAGGCGCTGGCCTGTCAGTTGCCCGCCGAGGCCGGGACCCCCAGCGGGCGCGTCGCGCCCGGTGCATTGCCGCCGCGTCGCCCTGGCCGGCCTGATCTGCACGGCCGCACGGTCATGACCAGCTCCTGCCCCCCTCGGTCAGTCCCCGGGACAGCTCAGACACCACCGGTGCCGGCGAGACCGAAGAAGCAGACCCGTTACCGACGCGATCGAGATGGCCGTGGCCGCCCGCGGCGGCCGGGTCCGCTGCGTTGTCCTGCGGACCGACAGGGGAGCCCAGTACAGCACGGCCGCCTCCGCCGGGGTCCGCTGCCGGCACGGCATCCGCCGCGGTACGGGCTGGGTCGGCTCGAGCTACGACATGCCCTCGCCGAGTCCTTCTTCTACGACCGGGCCGTCGGCACTCCGCGCTCGGGTACCTCACACCAGCCGAGTTCGAACAACAACTGGTCACGTCACGGCGATTTGCCTGCGGGCAGACACGTGCTGCGCTCCCGTTCCCGGCGAGATGTGCCTGACCACCGGCAAGGTCGATCTGACGGCGGACCATATGCTCGCTTCTGGCGTTCCCACCCCGAACAGAAGGGAATACACGACATGCTTGGCTGGGCAATCACCATATGGTGCCGGACCCCGGAGGAACTGGACCGCAACCGGTACGGTCACAGCACCGCCATCCTGGCACGCTGGGAAGACACCCACGTGAGGGCACTGAACTGGCTCACGGAACTCGTCGACGCCGGCAAGGCCGAACAACTGAACGTCAGCGGCTACCCCCACCGCTGGACCGCCCGCGCCGGCGAAGTGCTGGAGCTACTCGCCGACGGACCGCCGAACCCTGCCCGAACCGCCCACCGCCTCATGGAGTGGAACACCGACCTCATGGCCGACTGCCCTGCGGACCAGGTACTGACCATCGAGGCATGGGACCAGTCATGAGCACGAACATCCCGGCCAGGCTCACCGACAACGGCACCACGGTCAACCTGCCGCCGGGCCGGCGGCATTCTCCTGCCGCACGGGGAAAGCAGCGCCCGACGGAGACCTCCAACTGCGGCTGAGCGCGGTACCCGATCCGGATGGCCAACTCCGATACTCGGAACGGGAACCGGAACTGGAACCGGGCTACGACGCCATAGGGGCGCGGACCTCCTTGCGGACGATCGCTGTCTTGGCCGCGAAGGCCGCGAGGTCGAATTCGGCAGGAGGCTTGGCGAGGTCCACGGTCTGGGTGACCTCGACAACGGCCGATCCGTCGGCCCAGGAGCAGTCCGGTCGCCAGCTTGTCCCGAATTCACTGGTCTTCCGAACGATCCGGCAGGAAACGGGTTCCGAGGAGCCCTGGGGGATGATCGTGCGCGGACCAATGATCACGACGGAACGCTCGTCCGGGACGAAGGTCCGGCTGTCGAGGATCTTGAGGAACTGGTCGCGGGCTGTGACTGGGCTGAGCACGGTTCCGTACACCCCGGTCACCGACAGCACAGGGCCCGACGTATCCGACTGCCGGTCGGCTGGCTGATAGGCGGCGAACGCAGAGTGGCCGTTCTCGATCTGGCCGGAGAGCCTGGACGCAATGTTCTGATCGGCCTCGGAATGATCCGACTCCGTGAAGGTGCCCCTGAGCACCGCCTTGGGCATCTTCAAGCGGTAGGGCCCCGATGGAACGGAATCCTGTCCCGGTCCGGCCGCCGACAGGCTTCCGTTCGCCCCGCCGCCACCGCCACAGCCGGCCAGCGCCACCGTGGCCGTCGCGACCGCCACCCACCTCATATGCCGCTTCACACGTTCCCCCATCACAGACAACTCAGCGTGATCACTTTGCCATGGGGTGGCACAGCGACCAGGACGGGCCCGTCAGGCAGCGTGGTCACCGGCAGGAACGAAGGCCCAGAACCTTCTGACTTGCCCCTCCCGTAACGTGAGGCTCTACGGTCCCAGGCCATGAAGATCATTGTGCATGACACGGCCCCTCCATGCTCGATCTCCTGCAGCGCCCGCTGGAGGAGCGGCCCGACGCCTTACGGGAAATGCTCAGCCCCTTGCACAGCGTGATGTCCACGGTGGGCGTGGACGTGGTCCATATGCACAAGAGGGGCAGCGGCTTCCGGATCGACCGTGAGGACCCGCGCTACCTGACGGCCCTGCGTCAGATGCGGGACGCGGGGGTGTGGCACCGGATCGAGGACAGCCTTGCCGCGGCATGGGAGCGGTTGCGCGGCGCGGTGCCCGGAGCCAAGAGCGCCGAGACCGTGCATGTTGTGCTGGTCCTCGGCGACCCCGATGACGACCTGCTGACGATCAGCAATGCCGGCTACCTCGGCATGGGCGGTATCCCCGGGGCGATCCAGCTGACGATGTGGCCCACCCGGACCAGCCTGGCGAAGATCGGCTACGCCGCCGCGCACGAGCTCCACCACAACGTGCCCTACGCCAACGTGGTCTGGAATCCGATGACGGTCACGGTCGGCGAACAGGTCGTGGCCGAGGGGCTGGCCGAGGCGTTCGTACGGGAACTGGCGGGCGAGCCGGCCATGGGCCCCTGGACGACGGCGCTGTCCGGCCCGGAACTGAACGACGTATGCAAGAAGGTCGCAGCCGGGATCGATGTGGCCGGGATGCAGAACCTGCCCGCGTACGTGTACGGCGACGCCACCGCACAGCACATGGGGCACCAGCCTGCCGGACTACCCGACTTCGCCGGATATGCGGCGGGCCTTCGGATCGTGGACGCCCATGTGGCAGCCTCCGGCCTCACCGCCGCCCAGAGCACGGTGCTGCCGGCACGCGACATCCTCGCGAACGCAGGTGTACCGAGCAGCGCGTGACGTGAGGGCCGACGCCCTCCGTGTCCTCGGTGACGACGCCAGCATTGAGCTCCGGCTGCTGACCGACTCGCCTCGTCTCCGCGACCACCCCTGACGGCACCCAATGGCGCTACCTCTACGACCCCCCCGGCCGCCGTACGGCCAAGCTCCGCCTGGCGGAAGACGGCGAAAGCGTCGCCGAGCGGATCGATTTCACCTGGGACGGGAACATCCTGTGCGAGCAGACCAGCAGCTCGACTGAGCAGCCCCACGTCGTAGCCATCACCTGGGACCACGAGGACATCCGGCCCATCGCTCAGACGGAACGCATCCTCGACGCATCGCGTGAAGAGGTGGATTCCCGGTTCTTTGCGATCGTCACCGACCTGGTCGGAGCCCCCACCGAACTGGTCGACGAGTCCGGCAATGTGGCATGGCACACCCGGTCCACACTCTGGGGCCTCACCACCTGGGCGACGCACAGCACCGCTTACACGCCACTCCGCTTCCCGGGCCAGTACGCCGACCCGGAGACGGGCCTGCACTACAACTACTTCCGCCACTACGACCCAGAGAACGCCCGCCACCTCACCGCGGACCCTCTCGGTCTCACCCCTGCGCCGAACCCCTTCACGTATGTGGCAAACGCGCATGCTTGGACGGACTACCTGGGCTTGGCCCCGGACTACGTCCCGATCTACCGCACACCGAAGGGAGCCCACGCCCAGTACGAACTGGACCACGGCCCGAACCCTGCCAACCATCAACCTGGAGTGGAGGTCACTCCAGGGGTCATCTCGGACGGCAAGATCTACTTCGGCGAGCGGGCCGTTGCCGCCGAGTACGCCGGCCCGACTGGGGTGAACTTCGCCAGGGGCACGGTCAAGTACGAGATGCACCCATCATCCCTTGATGAATTCGGCGAGCACGCGAAGATCCACGCACCACGAATCGAGTTCGAGATACCCGTGGAAAAGCTCGACCGGTTCAACGAACTCACCTTGAAGCGTAGCTGGGTCAAGATTTTTGGAGGGCCAAATTGAGATTCCGCCAACACGAGGAACTTGACGTGACGATCGTCGCTGTCGCCCCTTTCGGTTCGAAGGTGGAAGTAGACGGGAATATCGGCGTATTCGGGTTCATCGACCAGGTGAAGCACCCGTCCTGGTGGGACGAAAGTGTGGCGCCGCCCCGCGCCGGCGACAAGCTGCACGTCTGCGTCCTGGACCCCACCCGGGAGCCCTATCCGCGGCTAAGAGGTCGTTTCATTTGGTGAGGCGGCGGTGGCAGATGAGGGCTGCGGCTATGCCGACGAACGCGAGGAAGTGCTCTGCCTTGCGTTCGTAGCGG
>NZ_JBEZVK010000063.1:0-37770 GCF_040636955.1 Streptomyces sp. NPDC032472 | reverse complement strand
GAGTCGGGCGGCTCCGCTCCGGCCGCGGGTGCCTGGGGCGGCGGACCCGGCGGAGAAGGGCGGCCCGGAGTCTGTGCCGACCGTCGCGGCCCGACACGGCGCAGCCCGAGCAAGGCGAAGAGGCCGCCCCTGCACCCCCGGTCGGTGCCGAAGCCGGCGCATGCTCCGGCTCCGCCGTCGGCGGAGGGCACGGTGTCGGCCGGGCCTCGCAGCGGCCTCAGGGCCGACGGCCAGGTCGGCCCGGACACGTGGCATCTGCGGGCGAGGCCCGCCGCCCCGGGAAGGGCGGCGGGCTGCCGAGGTGAGGGTGGGGTCAGCCGGCTACCGGGGTGACGTAACCGCTGATCGTCTGGGTGCCGTTGACCTTTGTGCCGACCTTGTAGGACTTCCAGGTGTGGGAGCTCACGCTGCCGGGGTTGCCCTGGTTGCCGCCCACCACGGTGATCTCGGAGCCGGTGACGGCCACCACGATGGCCACGTGGTCGTCGTCGATGGTGGCGGTGTGCTGGTTGTAGAGGATCGCGTCGCCGACCTTCGGGGTCGAGTGCATCTTGCCGTAGTCGGCGAAGCTGGAGGCGAGGTTGTTGAGCTTGTTCATCCTGCCGCCCACGCCGCTCTTCCACCACACCCAGCCGACGAAGTCGGCGCACCAGGCGTGTGCTTCGGTGTGGTTGGGGCCGCAGCTGCCCGTCTGGCTGGTGCCCCGGCCCCAGTAGCTGCCCTTCTTGTTCAGGCCGCACGGGCCCGCACCGATCTGTCCCTTGGCGGTCGTGGCGATCCTCGCTCCTAACGGGGCGGCCTGGGCGTTGGCGACGCCCGTGACGGCTATGGCCGTACTGGCGAACAGGGTGATCGCGGCGCCCTTGGCCGCGAGGGAGGTGAGCTTGCGCATGGCTGACTCCATGGGTCGAGAGCCGTGGTTCGCACGGCGGTTCGCTGGGATGGCAGAACTCTCGACGGGGCAGCGGGCCGGGGCCAAGCAATCCGCTGTCTGGGACTGTCCGGACATGTCCGGGCGACTGTCCGTGCAGGTCAGCGGGTGTGGGGCTGTCGGCTGGGATCAGCGCGGTGGGATGTGCCGCTCAGGCGGGACTGCCGGCGAGCTCGGCTCCGGCAGCCTTCCTGCCACCTCTGCGAGCGCTTGCCGGGTGCCGTTGGGGGAGGGGGGCGGTGCGGCCGAGCTCGTTGGTGCGGGCCGCTTGTCGTCTGGCTCGGAAGTCCGCATGCGCGAGGTGCCGCCCGTCGTCAGCGGCCGGGCCCCAAGGAGCTGCCGTGGGGGGAGCCCATGACCAGGCCGAGCAGGAGTCGTCTTTGGACAGGCGGTCTGACGGGCATTCCCGGCCTCTTCGCGGTGGACTTGGCCGCCTGCCGCCCCGCGGAACCGTCGTACCTGCCTGGCATCCGCACACACGCGGCTCGGCAGCACCCAGGCAGCCGAAGCCGCCGTCGACGATGTGCACGTACTGGCGCCCCGCGCCGCCCGGGTGGTGCGCCCGTGTGTGGTGTCTCGCTGCCGTAGCCACACGGGAACAGCGCCTTCTCCGTGCAGGTTCCGCCGCCCGTGCCGGGTGGCCCGGTGGCGGCGGACGGACTCGGACTGTCCCGGACTCCCGGGGACCTAGCGGGGCATCTGCGCGCCGGATGAGCCTCCCGTACGGGCCGCGAACTGCGCGGCCCGAAGGAGGTTGTGATGGCACAGCAGGCATTGGCGCGGCCCGGCCGGCACGCGGCGGGGCGGGCATCGGGCCCGGGTCTTCGCGGGCGTTCTCGGACCCGTTCCCGTTCCCGGCGTGGAAGCGGTCGGCGGGAGGTGTGGTGGGCGGCTCCGTTGCTGCTGGTGCTGTTCGCGCTGTTGATCCTCTTCGGCGCCGGCCTGAGCGTGAACGGGCCGGGCGGGGCGCCGTCGGCCGCGCAGCCGTCGGAGGCTCTTGTGCCCGAGGAACCCACGGACCTCGAGCCGCCGCTGACGCAGCCCGCGTCTCCGACCGATCCCCCGCCGGTGACGCAGCCCGAGGAGAGGCCGGCCGACCCCCGCCACGGCGGGGATGCGGCCAGGCCCGCGGCCGTGGAGAAGACGGTGGTGCTGCGGCCCGGTGACACGCTCTCCGCTCTGGCCCTGGAGCACGACACGAGCGTCGAGGCCCTCCAGGAGCTGAACGATCTGGGAGGCTCGACCCTCATCTATGCCGGGGACACGCTGCGCGTGCCGGTCGCGGCGGAGCCCGCCGGCCACGACTCGATGGCGGAGCAATCCCACCGGTACGAGCCCGCAGCACCGCAACAGACCGACACTGGAGACGAGAAGCCGGCTGTCAAGGGCGGCGCCGCTGCGGTCGCGTTCGCCAAGGCCCAGCTGGGCAAGCCCTACGTCTGGGGCGGTGCCGGGCCGCACGGATTCGACTGCTCCGGCCTGGTGATGCGGGCTTGGCAGGAGGCCGGAGTGCAGCTGCCGCGCACTACCTGGGACCAGGTCCGAGCAGGTGAGGCGACCACGCGCACCCGCCTCGTACCCGGCGACCTGGTCATCACTCGCGGCGGCGGGCATGTCCAGCTCTACATCGGCGACGGAGAAGTCATCCATGCGCCTCGCCCCGGCCGCACCGTCACGGTCGCACCGCTGACCGATGCCTCGGACGTCGTCGGCTACCGCCACATCACCCGTTGAGCGCTGTGAAGACGACGGTGAAGACGCTCGCCGCCTCGCACCATGCGGCCCTGCCTGTTTCTCTCCTCCCTCACCTCCGAACTACCCTCCCTGGTACACACGATCGAGGAGGGGGCATGGGGGGAATGGGGCCGGACCCGAAAGACGCCCACACGCCGGCGGAGTTCGTCGCCACGATGCGTCGATTACGCAGTTGGGCCGACCTGAGCTACCGGCAGTTGGAACGCAAGGCCGAGGATGCCGGTGACGTCCTGCCGCGCGCGACGATCTCCGGGGCGCTGGCACGGGGAGACCTCCCCCGCGAAGAGCTCCTGATCGCCTTCGTCCGCGCCTGCGGCGGCGATGCGGCCACCGTCGATGCCTGGGTGGACGCCCGTCGCCGGCTCGCGATGAGCGGGGAACCGCTGGCCCCTGGGAGCGACGACGGCGCGGAGGACCCCCTGCCGGACAGCACGGTCGGCCTTCCCACCGGCACGGACGCCACAACGGGCCCGGACAGTGAGACGGACTCGGACTCGGACGCGGACTCGGACGCGGCAGGCGACGCAGACCTCAGCACGGATGTCCAGGCGACCAACACCGCGGAGCGCCCCGAGAAGGAGGCCGCGCCCACCACGCCGACGCCTCCCCGGCCAGCGCCTGCGGCGAACGAACCCAGACGCCGCAGCCGCACGCTGCCCGCGGCTCTCACCGGAGCCTGCGTCATCGCGGGGGTGCTTCTCCTGATCGCCCTGTGGCCGCAAGGCAACAAGCCCGGCAACGACAAGGCAGACGCTCCCCATGCCGGCGCCAGTCCCGCGGCTCCCACGCCGTCCGCTTCCTCCGCTGTCCCAGCCTCGCCCTCCACGTCGCCAGGCTCCTCCCCGTCCCCCGGCGCTGAAAGCGGCAATCCGCTGCCTGCCGGGGCCGAGACCCAGCCCACCAAGGCCCCCACCGCCCAACCGGAGCCCGCTTCCCCCGCTCCTGAGGGAATGCCCAAAGTCGGCTGGGTGAGAATGCACCCGGCGAGCTCCTCCAGCCTGTGCATCACCGAAGGCAGGGAACGCAACGGCCGTACCAACCGCGAGATCGCCGTACAGCGCCCCTGCACCGAGGCACTCCAGCCGCGTGTCTACCTCGAATCCCTCGGCAACCAGACCTACCGCATCCAGTGGCACCACCCCGAGATCGGCAAGGGCTGCCTGGGCGTCGACGAGGCACCGGTCGAAGGCTCACAGCTGCTGTCCCCCCGCGACTGCACCGACGCCCTCGGCATGCAGTACCGCCTGGAACCCTCCGGAAGCGGGTATCGAATCCGCCCCAGGGACAGCAACATGTGCATCGGCATCCTGCCACCTCGCACAGAGGGAGCCGAAGCGATCCAGGCCGAATGCACCGGGGCCGGCGACCAGGTCTTCCGCTTCAGCCCTGGGTGAACCGCCTCAGCAGCACCCGGTGACCTGACAGTGGTTCTGCGCGCTGCCGCGGGAGCGGGGCCGCTCCTGACTCGGAGGCGGCCCCGCTTCGCGCCTTCCGGGGGCGAGGGGAAAATGGCCGGCTCGACGGTCTCGAGGGTGGACAGGGGCCCTGGCCCCAGTGCATCCACCGTTGCGTCGCCGACTCCTACCGGCCCTGGTGACTGCTGGCGGGGACGTCGCCCCGGGACGGGGCTCCGCCGCGGTCCGGCTTCGTCCTGGGTCGACCCTCGGTTTCATGAGGCGTCCAGCACTGACGCCTCTGGGCGTACGGCGGTCCACAAGCCCGGAGCGCTGTGAGAAGAAGGCTGAAGAGAAGGGCTGAAGGGTCAGGAGCGGGCCGGGTCGCCACGAACATGTGCTCATGGCGGTAGAGCGCTTCGTCGCCGTGGCGCCGCCCCCAGGGCAGGACAACGGCGCCCATGACGGCCGACCATACCGCGCGGTCGACGGCGCGGCCGCCGAGGGCGTACTCGTGGACGGCCAGCCGCCCGCCGGGGCGCAGCACGTCGCGCACCGCGCCGAGTCCGGCGTCGGGATCGGCCAGGTTGCGGAAGAGTACGCGGCGAAGACGGCGTCGTACGGGCCGGTGACGCCGGCGTCCGCCATGCCCTCGGCGGGTGCGTGGACGAAGGCCACGCGATCGGGCCGGGCCTTGCTCCGGGCCCGGCCAGCATGCCCGCCGAGGCGTCGACGGCAGTGACCGTCGCCCGCGGGGCGGCGAGCAGCAGGGCGGCCGTCGCGCGCCGGTGCCGCAGCCGAGGTCGAGGACGGACTGGTCCGCTCCGTCCCGGGGCAGGGCGAGGCGGCGCGCCGAGCGGCGCAGGTGGCGGTGGTAGCCGGGGCTGGCCGAGGTCATCCGGTCGTAGGTGCGTGCCGCGCGGTCGAACGCCCCGGCGAGTTCGGCGTCTCGGAGCAGGGCCATCGTCGGTTCCTCCACGGGTCTTCGATGTCCCAGCGTCGCTCCGTGAACGGCCGGACCTGTCGCGCCTCGCAGGGCGCGGCGGTGTGCCCCGTACACGGCGGCCCGGCTCCCGCGCCTTGGGAGCGGGCCGTTGGAGGGCCGCTCGCGCAGTGAGCGTGCATCCGGCAGCAGAGGCGGTACGGAATGACCCGTGAGCCAAAGAAGCGACGCCGCCGGCCAAGGGAGTTCCCATGCGCGGACTTGACCCGCTTGACCCGCTCGACCCGCTCGACGTCGATGAGGACGTGCCTGCGGCCGTCGAAGCGCGTCTCGGCGAGATGCTGGAGCGGCGCGTGGCCGAGGCGGCGGCCACGGACCCCGTCCTGCGCAGAGGGCGTCCCGCCCTGCACGTAGTCCTGGACGACCAGTACGGTACCGCTGGGCGCGAGCTGCCCTGCGGCACGTTCGGCGGCGCGGCCGCCGAGCTGGCCGGCGACCTGGCCCTCGGGTGGGCCGACGACGCGTTCGCGGAGTGTCTGCACGGGTCGCCGGCGGCCGCGCGGGCGTACGCGATCTGGCGGGCGATGCGCGCGGAGATGGTGGCGGGCCAGTACCTCGACCTACGGATCCAGGTCACCGGGGCGAGATCGGCCGGCCAGGCGGTGCGCACCGCAGTGCTGAAGACGACGCTGTACACGGTGGGGCATCCGCTGGCCCTGGAGATCGACCGCCGTACCGAGGACGCCCACGAACTGGTGCAGCCAAATGCGCCGCAGTGACCGAGCCGTTCCGGTCGGGACTGCTCGCGCACCGCTACCGCGTCCTCGGTTCCCTCGGGCCTCAGTGCACCGTCCGACGACCACCGGTGGCCGTGGCTCCCCGGGAGCGTCGGCGGAGTGACTACTGATTCGTCAGACCGGCGCGCCATCGTCGCGCGACTTCAGGCTGGTTTTCACGCGCGTGCGGAGCCGTCTCAATGAGATGCAGGAGAGTCCAGCCCACACCGAAGCACTCGTCCTCGCCGAGGCCTCCGCCAGAGCGTGTGCCTCCTCATCGGTCACGGGGCGTGCGATGCAACCCAGAAGATCTGCGGCGTGGTCGATGGCAGCATCAGCAGCTTCGTCCGGCCCGTTGTCATCCTCGGACGGGAGTTTGCCCAGTGCGATGAATTCAGCGACTTCCGGACGGATCACGACACACCCTTCCTGCCATTGGGACGGAGCCGACGTGACGGCCGCACCGCAGACTATCCGGACGGGAGACGACCCCCTCCCGAGGCACCCCCTGTGTGGGTTGTGATGCGACGTCAGGCCCGGCAGCTCCGGAGGTGCCGGCGAGCACTGCAGCGGGAAGGCGGCGCTCGTTCCAGTTCCCGGGGCAGGTCTCCGAGCGGCTCGGACACCACGATCCGGGCGTCGTCGGAGACCTCGCGGAGGGAGCCGCGATCCGGGAGCGAGCGGCGGACTGTCTCGGCGCGGCTGCCGTAGAACAGCGGCCGGGAACCGCCTCCGCAGCCGTCCGTCCCTCACACTGCGGTGCGGGCGCGGCGCAATCCCCCCGACCGTCGTGGCAGGTGACAAGATCATCCTCGTAGTCCGTCGTCACAAGGGGGAGACCATGACCGAACACCGCAAGACAGCCCGCCGCGCAGTGCTGACCGGAGCGGTGGCCGGGCTCACGGGGACCGCGCTGGCATCCGGCACCAGCACGGCCGCCGCGGCGACCACGCCCGCCGGAACGCCGGACTGGTTCGACGTCAAGGCCCACGGCGCGGTCGGCGACGGCTCCGCCGACGACACCGCCGCCGTCCAGCGTGCACTCGACGCGGCGGCCGCCGCAGGCGGCGGCACCGTGTACTTCCCCGTCGGAAAGTACCTCGTCAGGCCCGCAGCCGGCGCACCCGCACTCGCCGTCAAGGCCGACGGCATCCGCCTGGCCGGCGTCGGGGCGAAGGCGTCCATGCTGATCAAGGGCGGCGACGGCATCCTGCTCCGCATGTCCGGCTCGGGAGCGGCCTACTCCACCGGCGCCACCCACCGTCGCTACTGCTCCGTCGAGAACCTCGGCTTCAACGGAAACGGCAAGACCGGCCTGCTGCTGGAGCTCTACTACAACAACAACTCCTACTTCCGCGATGTCTTCATGACCTCGAACAGGGACATGTGCATAGACGCCGTGGAGTTCTGGGACTCCCGCTTCTACAACCTGGTCATCGAGGACTGCACCGGCACCACCGCCAGCACGACCCAGCCCAACATCTGGCTGCGCAACGCGTCCTCGGCCACCGAGGGCGCCTGGGGCCACAGCAAGGACAACATCAACCAGATCCACTTCATCGGCTGCCGCCTGGAGGCCTTCGGCACCGGCGCGCTGTGGATCGGCCAGGGCGCCGTCACCACCAACAACCCCAACGGCGTCTACATCACCGACTGCAAGTTCGAGACCTCCCGCATGCAGGGCGGCCCGCACCTGAAGACCGACGCCGGCTGCAGGCACATCTACGCCACCAACATCTACTGCTACGCCGGTGACTTCGCGGCGGGCACCCCGGCCACCGCGCAGAACATCATCAGCTGGGCGGCGAGCGCCAGCGCGCTGGAGAACGTGGTCATCGCCAACCGGGACAAGGCCACCGTCAACGCGGGCGTCGCCCTCTACTCGGGCCCGGGCTCCACCGCCGTGCTGCGCAACGTCGTCGGGCTCTACGCCACCGCGCCGACCGGTACCCACATCTACTACGAGCAGTCCTCGACCGGCGACTTCCGGGTGGAGAACAGCTACGGCACCATCGGTGCCCAGGCGACCGGAACGATTCCGGTCAAGAACGCGCCGAACCCGCCTCTGCGCTTGGTACCCGGCCCGGTCACCGACGCCTCCTTCACCCGTCCGCCCCTGGACGGCACCCTTGCCGTGGACTCCGTGAACAAGCGCCTCTACGTCCGCGTCGGCGGCCAGTGGCTCTGGTCGGCGCTCAACGCGTAACCCCTATCCGCCGGGCGCCGCCTCCGACCCCCACGCTTCGGGGCTGGGGGAGTGACGGCGGTGTCCGGCGGCCGGCACCCGCCGCAGCGTGGCCTCGTGCCCGGCGCCGGCGGGGAGCTCCAGCCGGTCCAGCAGGCCGAGCGCCGGCTCCGGTTCGAGCTGCCCGTACACGTAGTGATGGCTCGTCAGCCCGGCTCCGGAAGACGGCCGGGCGCAGCTGGGGCACCCGGCCGCCGCCTCGTAGGTGGCGGCCTTGGCCTGCCACGGCACCGGGCCTGAGACCTCCAGGACCCGGCGCGCCCGCCGCAGCAGCGGCTCCGGGGCGCCGGGCAGCAGCCGGCCGCGGTCGTTGCCGAGTACCTCGGCGAAGGCCTCCCCGACCGTCTGCGAGACCTCGAACCGGACGGGCCAGGAAGTGGCCGCCGAGCAGGTCCACCAGCCCGAGCGCCATCCGCAACCTGCCCGCCAGGTCGAGCCCTTCGTCGGTGAAGGCCACCGAACCGAGCCCGTTGCACAGGTCCTCCCCGGTGAGGTCCTCGGCGGCCGGCTCCGCGTCGTACCAGGCCTCGGGGCCGGTCTGCGTGATGCCGTCCTCGGCGAGCCAGCGCCGGGCGATGCGATGAGCCGCGCGTACGGGATCGCCGAGCGAGCTCGGCGACGGCCCCTTGCGAGACACGGCTGTCCAGTCCGCCCGCCACCACCAGGGTCGGCCGTGATCAAGGAGAGCCCCTCCAGCCGGGAAGGGTCGGGCGGTCCGGCTCAGCCCGGACGGCGAGCACCATCGCCCAGTCGAAGGCCGGCTCCGCCTCGGGCCGGACCGTTGCAATCGACTTGCGGGGGGAGGGCGCCGGAGTGCCCTCCAGAACTCGCCGGACCACCCGCCACGGGCTGTGCTGCGCGACCAGGACCGCGACCACGCCGCCCATGGAGTGGCCGACCAGGTCCACCCGGTCCAGACCGACGGCGTCCAGGAACCCCAGCGCGTCGTCACCCATCAGCTCCAGCGAGTACGCGCCGGTCCACTCGTTGCCGCCGTGGACCCGCAGATCAGGGCGTACACCAGGCGGTCCCGCGCGAGTGCGCCCCGTACGAGGGCCCAGTCGTCCGCGCTCTCGCCCAGCGCCGCCAGCAGCAGCAACGGCTCGCCGCCGACCGGTCCGGCCACTTGGTACGCCGGCCGGACGCTTGACCGTGAGGGCGCGGTGCCCTGTCATCCGTCCGATCCTACGCGCAGAACAGCGCGGACGCCGGCCGCACGGGCGCCGCACGACCGGGGCGGGGAGAGGCGGCCGCGCCGCCGGTCTGTGGCTCACGTCACATCCGGTTCCTGTCAGGAATCGGATGGCTGCCCCGCTCAAGTCGCCGAGAGCCCAGCGAACCGACAGGAGCATCACATGAAGCACCGCATCCTCGTCCTCGGTGCCGGATATGCCGGGACCTACGTGGCCGGGAACCTGGCCCGCCGGCTGTCCCCGGCGGACACCGAGATCCACGTGGTCAACGCCGAGCCGGAGTTCGTCGAGCGGCTGCGGCTCCACCAGATCGCGGCCGGCCAGGAGATCGAACCCCAGAAGCTCGCCGACGTCTTCGCGGGCACGGGGATAAGGCTGCACCTGGCCCGTGTCACGAGCGTCGACCCCGAGCGCCAGGTCGTCGCCGTGGCCGGCGCCGACGGCGGTGCCGAACTCGGCTACGACACGCTCCTCTACGCGCTCGGCAGCCACGGTGACGACCACGGCGTCCCCGGCGTGGCCGAGCACGCCTTCGACGTCGCCGCCCGGCCCTCGGCGCTGCGGCTGCGCGAGCGCCTGGACGGCCTGGGGGAAGGCGGGAACGTGCTGGTCGTCGGCGACGGGCTGACCGGCATCGAGACCGCCACCGAGATCGCCGAATCCCGGCCCGGCCTGTCGGTGACGCTGGTCGCCCGCGGCGAGTTGGGCGCCCGGCTCTCCGCCGGAGCCCGCGGTCACCTGCGTCGGGCCTGCGACCGGCTGGGCATCACCGTCCTGGAGCACACCAGCGTCGAGGCAGTCGAAGCCACGCGGGTACGGTGCGCCGACGGCACCGCCCTGGTGTCCGACGCCACCGTCTGGACCGCAGGGTTCGCGGTCAGCCCGATCGCCGCCGCTGCCGGACTGGCGGTCACCGGGAACGGCCGGATCCTCGTCGACCGCACCATGCGCTCGCTCTCGCACCCGAACGTCTACGCCGCCGGCGACAGCGTGCACGCGATCGGCGACCACGGCCTGCCACTGCCGATGTCCTGCGCCACGGCCGGCTACACCGGCATGCAGGCCATCAAGGCCATCGTGGGACGCCTCACCGGCGGCAAGATCGGGCACGTCAGGCTGGACTACCTGGGCAACCACATCAGCCTCGGGCGGCAGGACGGCATCCTGCAGCCCGTCGACCACGAAGGACGGGCGAAGCCGAAGCACTGGGGCGGCCGCAAGGCCGCGCGGCTCAAGGAAGCCATCCTCAGGACGGCGCGGTGGACCAACTCGCACCCGACCTTCGGTCTGCCCACACACAAGCGCCACCTGGCCGCCGCGCCGGAGGTGTCCGCAGCGGACGCCGTTCCGTACGCGCCGGACGCCCCCGCCGGCCGGGCGGTCGCGTAGCCGCCTAGGGTGATCCGCATGGACAGCACCATCAGCGACCGTTTCGACACCAGTCGGTTCGAGGCCGGCCGGAACCGGCTGGCCTCGCTCGCGTACCGGCTGCTCGGCTCGGCCTCCGACGCCGAGGACGCCGTGCAGGACGCGTTCCTGCGGTGGCAGGCCGCCGACCGGGAACGGATCGACGTGCCGGAGGCGTGGCTGACCAAGGTCGTCACCAACCTGTGCCTGGACCGGCTCCGCTCGGCACAGGCACGCCACGAGCGAGCGGCCGGCGCCTGGCTGCCCGAACCGCTCCTGGAAGGTGACCCGATCCTCGGCCCGGCCGACACCTTCGAGCAGCGCGAATCGGTGTCCTTGGCCGTACTGACCCTGATGGAGCGCCTCTCGCCCCTCGAACGGGCCGTCTACGTCCTGCGCGAGGCCTTCTCCCACAGCCACGCCGAGATCGCCGGGATCCTCGGCATCACCGAGTCCGCGAGCCAGCAGCACGTCCACCGGGCCCGGATCCGGGTCGCCGCTGAGCGCCGCCGCAGCCACGGCGGCGAGGCCGACCCCGCGTCCGCGCGCCGGGTCGTCGAGGAGTTCCTCGCCGCCGCCGCGTCGGGGCGCACCGAGCGCCTGGTGGCACTGCTCACCGACGACGTCACGGCACTCTCCGACGGCGCCGGGTTGGCCAAGCGGCTGTTGCGGTACAAGACGCCCGAGCAGGTCGCCTCCCACGTGCGGGCCGGCTTCAAGCCGACCCCGGCGAAGCGGCGACTGGCAGGCGGCTCACCCGCGTTCCATTTCGCACTGGTCAACGGCTCCCCGGCCGTCCTCGCCGTGGTCGGCGACCGGGTCGTGGGCGCCCTGGCCTTCGAAGTCCGCGACGGCAAGATCGCGTCCCTGCGCGGCATCGCCGCAGCGGCCCGGCTCAGGCGCCTCGACGAAGCCTGGCGGCAGCACGAACCCGACGCGCCGGCCATCGCCGCATGGTGAGCGGACCGGCCGACCGGCACTCCGCTCGTACGTACGTCCCTGCTGCCACATCCGCAGAGTGCGGGCCGCATGGCCGGCCCGCGACGCGGACCCCTCGCTCGCGGAGCCGCCTACGGGACACGCCGTGCGGTGACCGCCCGACCCGTTTCCCTGTGCCGAGCCGGCCGGAGGGGCGGTCCGTCGCCGGCCCGGCGATGACCACGGCGGCCAGCCCCAGCTTGCCGCATGCGACCCCACCGTGGACGCGACAGGCACAGCGAAGCGCTTGCCGCGCCTGCAATCCCTCTTGGAGTACCAGGAGTTGGCGGCGTACGTTCAGGAGACGGCCGCCAGGTGACCCGCTTGCACCTCAGGCCGGGCCGGCCTGCAGGCGCGACAGCCGAGGCGACGGGCCGGAGGCACGGTGATGGGTCCGCTAGAGAAAGCCCGCCCCGCGCGTGGAAGTTGACCGCGTTGTCGATCAGCCGGAAGGCTACTGCCACCGGAAGATACTCGACGGGATACCCCCTCGCGGTACTCGGGGCATGACCTCGGCCCGCTGCTCCCCGATGAGTTCAAGGCCGCCTGCCGAGCCTCGGGCCGGTGAACAGACTGACTGGGGCGAATGGGTGGTGGTCGAGGATCCGTGGGCGCTGACGCGGCTCACGAGGCGGCATGCTTCCTGGCCGACTCGCGGTGAGCTGTCGTGCCAGCCGTTGGGCTTGTCCGCCAGACGGGCTCACACGGCCGTCCGGTCGATACCCGGTTCGGGGAGGGGGAGGATGGACGGAGCGGCGCCTTTCCGGTCAGTCCGGCGCTGTGGGCGCGCCACAGCCGTACATCCGTTGTCGCGGGAGGGCCAGTCCCGGAGCGTCGGCGCGGCGGCTTGCCCCGGTGTTTCCGCGGTTCCCTCCCCTCATCGCGAGGGAGGACACCCCTCATGGCCCGGCCCATCCGACGCACTGCCGTCGTCTCGCTCGTCGCCTCATCGTTGGTTCTGGGGGCAACCGTTGTCCTGACGCCTGCCGCCACCGCGACACCCGCCCCGGGGACTTGCACTGTCAAGACCGTGGGCAACGGGACGCGGGCACTGTCTCTCAACAGCGGCGGTGAACTGCCGCGCGCCGACATCAGGCCGCGGACGGCCGACGGCCCGCTCGAGGCGACCGAGGAGGGGCGGGCCATCGTCATGCGCGTACCGCTCGAAGGCGGCGGCCGGTTCGTCGTCGCACTCACCCCGGACGAGGCCGGTGCCCTCACCGACGTACTCGACAACGTCGTCGGCTGACCTCCCTCTTCCAGCGCAGCGAGGGGTCGTGGCCGGACTGCCCGCCAGTGCAGAGGGCCGCTGGACCGGGAAGACCAACGACCACACCCGCCCGGTCGGCGACCGTCTCCTCGCCGAGTCCGAACCCACCGACACCAACCGTCCGCGGGCGACAACCGGCGCGTGCCGGCGGTCCTGGCCTACCTCAAGCGGCAGGGGCTGTACCGCTGGCGGCCCTTCAAGGGCGCGGCCACCTGGAGGCGCTCACCGTCGCGTCGTACGACTCGCCCGCCCCCCGGACACCGTTCGCTCCGCGAGGACCTGCGCACCGTCGTGGCTCGCGGACGCGCGCGCAGTGACCCGGCTCCCGACGTCGACGTGGACCAGATGGCCGGCCGGATCCACGGCGTCTTCCGGTACCACTACCTGCTCGGCCACCCCCTCCGCCGGCGACACGGTCGACCGGCCTCGGACTCCGTGCCGCGGCCGCAGACGCGTCGGTAGGCGGCGCCGCGAACGAGGGCCCGCCAGGTGTCGGCGGACAAGGGCGCTACGGCGCGCCGCGGGCGCCCGCCGGCTGCCGCCTCCTCGGGCTGGCCCTGCCCCGAGCTGCGGGCGTGCCGGGTCGTGGTGTCGCAGGCCGGCCGCCGCCTCAAGGGCGAGGGGCCAGCCACACCCGTCCAGGGGGTGCCCCTCGAAGCCGGCGCGGACTACTCCAGAAGCCGCTTCCTGGCCAGCTCCATCACCTCGGTGCGGCTGAGCCCGCCGTGGTCGGCGGCGACGAGGTGGCCGCCCAGGCGGAGCGAGAAGGTCAGCATGCAGCGCAGCTCGACTTCCCGCTCGTCCGCGCAGAACGAGCCGAACAGCGAACGCAGGTACGCCATCCGCCGGTTGTCGACCCGCCACAGCCGCTCCGCGACGGCCGGATCCCGGCGCGCCCAGTCCCGGACCGCGAGTTCGACGGCGACACCCCGGGCCGGCCCGCCGGGGGCTGCGGTGATCGTGAACAGCCGGTCCAGCCGGGCCCTGGCGTCCCCGCCACCACCCTCGACCTCCTCGATGACCGCCTCGGCGGACTCCCGCTCCCAGGTGTCGAGCATCTCGGTGAGCAGGGCATTCCGGTTGCGGAAATACCCGTAGAAGCCGCCCTTGCTGACGCCGAGCGCCTGGGCCAGCACCTCGATGCGCACGGCCTCCGGCCCCGCCGCCGCCAGTGCCTCCAGCCCCTGCTCGATCCATGCAGTGCGCGGCGTACGGGCCAAGCCCATGCCTTCTCTCCCTTCGCTCGCCAAACAGCCAATATACGTACCCGTATAGACGCTGCCGTATATCAGGCTTATCCTAGATCTATACGCCACCGTATAGACAGGGGTTCGGCCATGAGCAGGCTTCCCAGCAGGGCGCACACCTCCCTTCCCTGGCGCATCCACGCGATCGCGCCCGACTTCCGCCTCGAAGACGTGTGGGCCCTGCCCACCCCCGGCGGAGCCGACGACTTCCCGCACTTGGTCGGGCTGTTCACCGAAGCGGGCGGCCACGCCGAAGGAGGCTCCGCCGAAGGAGGCTTCATCACCTCGCCCGTGGCCCGCGCGCTCTTCGCGATCCGCTGGAAGCTCGGGGCGCTGCTCGGCTGGGACGCGCCGGACGCCGGTCTCGGCGCGCGCGTACCCACCCTGCGCGACCGCCTGCCGGAGGACCTCCGCAGCGATGTACCGCCGTCCCGCCACCCCCGCTTCACCGCCGTCTACCAGACCGGGGACGAGTGGGCCGCCGAGATCGCCAACCGAACGATGCACGGTGTGCTCCACGTCAGCTGGGTCCCGGACGGTGCCGGCGGCCACCGCGGCCAGTTGGCCGTCCTCGTCAAGCCCAACGGCCCCCTCGGCCACCTGTACATGGCCGCCATCAAGCCCTTCCGCTACCTCGGCGTCTACGACAACATGCTGGGCACGATCGGCGCCCGCTGGCAGGAGCGGACCGCTTCCGCCCCGCGCACCTGACCTCCCGTCCCGCCTCGCCGGGCGGCGGCCCCACGGGGGTGGGCCCCCCGTCCGGCGCCGGCACTTGACGTCCACACGCCCGGCACGGGGTGACGTGCGGACCATCTGCCCGAGCCGAATGTCGGGGTCGTAGCGGTGACGGAGGCAGTGACGTCCTGGATGCGTACCTGGCCGGTTGGCGGGCCGGTTGGCGGGCCGGTGGGGGCCGGCTTCGAAGCGGTGGTCGCCGCCGCCTGAGGAGGACGGGACATGGACACCAGGACTGAACCGGCCGACGGCAGGGTCGTCGTTGTCACGGGTGGCCGGCGGCGTGTCGAGGCGGCGGCCGGCAGCAGGGCCAGGGCGCCGCAGGCGTCGAAGACGCCGCACCACTGTGACCATGGGCGTGGCACGACCTCCGCCCTGCGGTGGTGGACCGCGTCCCACACCGCGTGACCCAGCCAGCCGGCGGCGAGGACGAGCAGCGTGAGCCGGCCGTCGAGGAGCACGGCCGCCAGGGCGGTGGCGGCGAATCCGACGAGAGCGGCGAGCTGCATGCCGAGGACGCCCGGGCTGCGCAGTTCGCCCCGGAGCGTGCCGAAGAGCAGGTAGAACAGCGGCATCGCGACGAGGACTCCCGCGAGGAACTCCGGCGCGGGCTGCCCGTCGACGAACGTGAGGCCCGCGAGGACCAGGGCGATCAGCGTGGGTCAGCGGTGGGCGAGGGTGTGCATCCGGGTGCCTCCGGTCTGCGAGGGGCGCGCCTGTGGGCGCGTGCCGTGCTGCGTACGGCCCAGGCAACGGTCCCCGGCGGCCGCGGCAGCGGAACGCCGTCACCGGTCACCGTGTCCGTCCTCTTGGGGACCCGTCCTTCCGGCAGAGGGTCGGGCGCATGGCGGAGCGGCTCATGGTGGTGGTCGGCTACGAGGCGGCCGAGCTGTTGGACATCGCGTGTGTGACGACGACCCTGGCCATGGCCAACGGGATCGGCGCGCCCGTGGTCCCCTACCGGGTACTCCTCGTGGGGCCGGGCGGCGGCACGCTCGTCTGCGGATCGGGGCTCGTCCTCGGCAGCGAGCAGTCGCTCGCACGGCCTGCTGCACCGGTCTCACTGCCCGGTGATCACCATCCCGGAGGATGAGGCATGACCTCCAGCAGCGAGCGCGCCGCGGCCGCCCGAGGAGCCGACCCACCCTGGCCGACCCGCCGGGGCCGGCCGCCGGGCAGGGCAACAGGCCGTGAGAAGTGCCGTGCACCGCATCATCAGGATCCGCGAGACGCGGGCGGACTCTTTCCGCCGACCTGTGTGTGCGAGCCGATCTCGTCCCGGGGGCCGGGTGGCTCTTCGAGGACGCTCCAGGCGACCGGGCCGAGCAGGTCCGCCACCCTCTGGAAGACGTCCATCAGCAGGTCGTCGACGGTCAGCATGCCCACGACGCGCCGACCGTCGAGGACGGGAAGGCGCCGGACGCCGCTGTTGCGGAACGTTCGGTACGCGGCGTGGATGTCGTCTGCCACGTCGACGGTGACGACCGGGCCGGTCATGACGTCTCCCACCGGATCGTCGCGGTCGAGTCCGGAAGCCACCGCGCGCACGGCGATGTCACGGTCGGTGACGATGCCGCGCAGGGCGCCGCCCTCCGTCACGACGAGGCAGCCGATGCCGTGAACGCCCATCTGGCGGGCCGCCTCACCGATGGTCGTCGTGGTGGTGATGCATATCGCGGGCGCGGACATGGACGCGGACACGTTCATCGGCGGGCTCCTTCCCACTGGCCGCCGTCATCTTCACCGTAGGTCTGGGCACCGGACCCGGGGCCGACCGCGCCCGCCGCAGTTGGCGCGGTGCGTCTCGCCGAGTGTGACGGCCGGTGCCTCGGTCGGGGGCCCGTCATCGTGCCCCTGGTCGAGGACCTGCGCGGCGATCACCGCTGCCCGGACCGTCGGCCTACGCGCCGGCCGGGCTCGCCCCGTCGAGTTCCATCCGGACGTCGACGACGCCCTCGACGGCGCGGACGGCGCGAGCGAGGAGGGGAACCAGAGCGCGGTCGTGCAACGGTCCCCGGAAGGTGACGACGCCGTCCTGGACGGAGAACTCCAGGGACATGCCCGGCGTGAGGTCGGTGAGCACGGCCTCGCGGATCTCCTCCTCCAGCTCCTCGTCCGGCCGCAGGAACACCTTGAGCAGGTCGCTGCGGCTGACGACGCCCTCGAGCATGCCGACGCCGTTCACCACCGGCAGGCGCTTGACGTGCTTGCGGGCCATGATGCGGGCCGCCTCGGCGATGGTGGCGTCCGGGTGGACGGTGACCGCCGGGCTCGACATCAGGTCCTCGGCGAGTACGCCGCCGGCCTTGGACGCTTCCTCCAGCTGGTCCGGCAGGCGGGGCTCCTCGCGGCGGAACTCCTCCTTGGGCAGCAGGTCGGCCTCGGAGACGACGCCTACGACCCGGCCCTCGCCTTCCAGGACGGGGACCGCGCTCACCTTCCATTGGTTCATCAGTTCGACGATCTCCTTGTAGGACGCCTCGCGGCCTATGGCGACGGCCGTATGCGTCATCACGTCACTGACGGTGTAGCGGGGTGCGGGCATGACCGGCTCTCCTTCGCCCTGTTCGGTCACATTGATCCTGCCGCCGCCCTGAGACGGGGTGCGGGCGGGGTCGAACCCTTCTTCCATCTGAGCACGCCGGGCACGTGCTCGCGCAGGGCCCTGTGGGCCAGGGAGGAGGGTCCGAGTGGCCCCAGAGCCCGAGCGGTGTCACGTCCACCCGCAGCATCGCCGAGCTCTCGACACGGCCGCGTTCCTGCACTGCCAGTCGCTTCCGGCCGGTCGGCGGGTCGCCGTCGTCTCCAACGCCGGCGGCACCGGCCTGCTGCGGCTGTCCCGGATGGAGAGTGACCTACCGCAGCGTCGAGGCGGACCTCAACCCCGTCATCGCCCGCCCCGAATATGCGGCCGGCGCCCGGCCGACCGTACGACCCCTACCTGCGCCGGCTCCGCTGAGGGAACCAAGGACCTGTTTCCGGGTCGGCGGCAAACGAGCGGTCCGGGCCGCCGACGGACCGGAAGGGCCAGGACCAGTCGGCCACCTCCGGGAGGTCGGTCCCGTGCTCGCGGATCCAGGCCCCGTGGCGCCGGCGCTGCCCGGCCATCCGGCGACGCAGCGCTGCCGCGTCGTCGCCGAGCCCGGGCACGCGGTCGATCACGTCCATGACCAGCCTGTACCGGTCGAGGTCGTTGCGGACGACCATGTCGAAGGGTGTCGTGGTCGTGCCGGACTCCTTGTAGCCGCGGACGTGGAGCCCGGGGTGGTTCGGGCGGCGGTAGGCGAGGCGGTGGATGAGCCAGGGGTAGCCGTGGTAGGCGAAGACCACGGGCCGGTCGTGGGTGAAGAGCTCCTCGTACGCGGCGTCCGTCATCCCGTGCGGGTGTTCCTCCTGGGGCAGCAGCCGCGCGAGGTCGACCACGTTGACGACGCGGACGGACAAGGCCGGCAGGTGCTCGCGCAGCAGGGCGGCGGCTGCCATGACCTCCAGCGTGGGGACGTCGCCCGCGCAGGCGAGCACCACGTCCGGTCCCCGGCCGGGTGCCTCGGTGCCGGCCCAGTCCCAGATGCCCGCGCCGCGGGCGCAGTGCGCGCGGGCCTCCTCGACCGACAGCCAGTCGAAGCAGGGCTGCTTGCCGGCCACGACGACGTTGACGCGGTCCCGGCTGCGCAGCACGTGGTCGGTGACGGCGAGCAGGGTGTTGGCGTCCGGCGGGAGGTAGACGCGGACGATCTCGGGGCTCTTGTTGAGTACGTGGTCGACGAAGCCGGGGTCCTGGTGGGAGAAGCCGTTGTGGTCCTGGCGCCAGACGTGCGAGGTGAGCAGGTAGTTGAGGGAGGCGACGGGCGCGCGCCAGGGCAGCGTGCGGGCGGTGCGCAGCCACTTGACGTGCTGGCCGACCATGGAGTCGACGATGTGGGCGAAGGCCTCGTAGGTGGAGAACAGGCCGTGCCGACCGGTGAGGAGGTACCCCTCCAGCCAGCCTTGGCAGGTGTGCTCGGAGAGGATCTCCATCACCCGGCCGTCCCGGGCCAAGTGCTCGTCGGTGGGCTCCGTGGCGGCCTGCCACGCCTTGCCGGTCGCGTCGTACAGGTCGCAGAGGCGGTTCGAGGCGGTCTCGTCGGGGCCGACGACCCGGAAGTCCCGCCGCGCGGCGGTGTCCGCCATGATGCGGGCGAGGAACCGGCCGAGGACCCGCGTCGGTTCGTGCGTCGAGGTGCCCGGCTTGGTGACGGGAACCCCGTACGCGTCGACGGGCGGCAGCGGCAGCGGGCGCAGCAGCCGACCGCCATTGGCGTGCGCACTCGCCCCGAGGCGGTGCCCGCCGTCCGGTACGCAGGCCAGGACCCGGGGGAGCGGGCTGCCGTCCGCGTCGAAGAGTTCCTCCGGGCGGTACGAGCGCAGCCAGGCCTCCAGGGCGGCCAGGCGGTCGGGGTTCTCCCGTACGTCCGGCAGCGGGACCTGGTGGGCTCGCCAGGTGCCCTCGACCGGTCGGCCGTCCACCTCCCGCGGCCCGGTCCAGCCCTTCGGGGTGCGCAGCACGATCACCGGCCACGTCGGCTGGTCCGGCCTCGCGGTGCCCGCGCGGGCGGTGCGCTGGATGTGCCCGATCCGGTCCAGCGCGGTGTCCATCGCCTCTGCGAGGGCCTGGTGCACCGTGTACGGGTCGGAGCCGGACACGAACAGCGGGGCGTAGCCGTGGCCGCGCAGCAGCGCCTCCAGCCGGGACTCGGGGATCCTGGCGAGTACGGTCGGATTGGCGATCTTGTAGCCGTTGAGGTGCAGGACGGGCAGCACGGCGCCGTCGTGGACCGGGTCCAGGAACGTGCCCGACTGCCACGAGGCCGCCAGCGGCCCCGTCTCCGCCTCGCCGTCGCCGATGACGCAGGCGACGACGAGATCCGGGTTGTCGAAGGCGGCTCCGTGGGCGTGGGACAGGGAGTAGCCCAGTTCGCCGCCCTCGTGGATCGAGCCGGGGGTCTCGGGCGCCACGTGGCTGGGCACCCCGCCGGGGAAGGAGAACTGCCGGAAGAGCGTGCGCATGCCCTCGGCGTCGCGGGGGACGCCGGGATACGTCTGCGTGTAGCTGCCGTCCAGCCATGCGTTGGCGAGGACCGCGGGAGCGCCGTGGCCCGGTCCCCACACGCACAGCGCGTCCAGGGACCGTTCCTTGATGGCGCGGTTGAGGTGGGTGTGGACCAGGTTGAGGCCGGGGGAGGTGCCCCAGTGCCCGAGCGGCCTCGGCTTGATGTGGGCGGCCCGGAGCGGTTCGCGGAGCAGCGGGTTGTCCATGAGGTAGAGCTGGCCGGCGGCGAGGTAGTTGGCCGCCCGCCAGTGGGCGTGCAGTTCGGAGATCCGATAGGTCGCCATCTGACGCTCCTTCACGGCGGGGGCACCCGCGTCGAGGTGCCGATGCCGACAACTGTCCTCCGGCTCCCGGCCCGGCGGCCAGGGCGCACCGGCCCCGGACGAGGGACGGTCGGCCCTACGGCGGGCGCCCCTCGACCGGCGAGGGTGGAACCCGTCGGCTCCGGGTATAGCCCATCGGCTGCACCGCGGCCACCGGTCCCGAACAACCGCGCAGTAGACCGCTTCGGCGGGGTCGTTGGCGACGATGCCGGCCAGTGGCTGGTCGGCCGCACGGCTGAGGAAGTCGTCGCCGAAGCGGCCGATGCTCTGCGGCGGGTAGTGCCATCCCTCGACGTCGGTGGCCCAGTCGCCGCTGAGGAACTGCTGGGTGAGGAGCTGCTTGCCCAGCGCCGCGGCGCGGACCAGGCTGTGCTTGACCTGCTGGGGCTGGGCCTCGACATCCAGGCCGGGACCGCAGGAACGGCAGGACCGAGTCCCGCGCGGCTCGCCCTCACCGGCTACTGCCTCCTGGCCACCCTCAGCCTCCTGGCCATGGAGCTGTACACCGTCTGGGCGCCGGACGCTGCCCAGACCCGCCTCCACGACCTGCGGACCTGGCTCGAAGGACACCAGGAACAGCTGGTCATCAGCCTCGCGCTCCTGGCCGGCCTCTGGCTCACCGGCAGCAGCATCTACGCCCTCGCCCCCTGACGACCCGCCGGCGCCCTGTAGATGCTTCACCGCTCCCAGCGGGTCCGGACACCGCCGAGGGCGCGGGCGGTTTTCGGTCTCATCCGTAAGGGCGTATCGGCTGCGGCGTTCTTCGGGAACGTGCCCACGGGCGTCAGAACCCCGGCACGACGCTGCAGGACCGGGTTCGGGCGGTGTTCTGTATGAGGTGCGGGGGATGCCCTTACGCGGATGCGGGACGTGTGCCGACGTGCCAGGTTGGCCGTGCCTGCCGATCCGCGGCCCGATCCCGGCCCAGGCAGTGCGGCAGGCCCCACAGGGGTGGATGACGCGCTGGCCGCGAGGCCGGCGGAAAGGCGGGTCTCCATGAAGCGCTTCGTTGCCTCCGGCTTGCTCTGTGCGGTCGTGGCGGTCGGCGTCTCGGCATGTTCCAGCAATGACAAGACTCCGGAGGAGGAGGCCACGCAGGCCGCCGCCGAGATGTGCACCAATCTGACCAAGCTGAAGTCGGACAATGCCGCGCTCAAGGCGCTGAACCCGGCGACGGCCACGAAGGACCAGATGCAGCAGGCCTACGAGGCCGTGCAGACGGACTGGAAGAAGGTCAAGGAGAGCAGGCAGACGATGAAGTCGGCCGAGCGGGAGGCCGTCCAGGACGCGGCGGAGAACCTCAAGAAGAGCTACGACGACCTGCCCGGCGACACCACGGGCAAGGACGCGCTGACCCAGCTCCAGCCGCAGATCCAAGCCCTGGACACGGCTGTCGACCAGGCAGCCACCTCGCTCCGGTGCCGGACCACATGAGGTGACGCGGCCGGGTGTCCCGGGCCGGTTCGGCCGACCTGGGACAAGAGGACCGCGAGGGATGGATCAGCGCCACCATCCTGACGCACAGGGCAAACAGGAAAAATGTCGACACTCTCGTTGATGAAGGACGACGTACTTCGGGAGGCACCATGAGCGAGCAGCCGGCCATCCTGCCCTACGCCGACCCGGCCTTCGTCGCGAACCCGTTCCCGCTGTACCGGCAGCTGCGCGAGGAAGGCCGGGTGCGCCGCGCCGTCATCGCGGGCGGCCTGGAGGCCTGGCTCGTCACCCGCTACGAGGACGGGCTCGCAGCCCTCTCCGACCCCCGCCTCAGCAGCGACGTACGCGACGCCTCCGACCCCCGGCTCCTGCGGCAGCTGCCGGAAACGGAGCGCGAGTCGATGCTGAGCAACATGCTCCGCAGCGATCCGCCCGACCACACCCGCCTGCGCCGCCTGGTCTCCAAGGCGTTCACCGCCCGCAGGGTGGCTGCGATGGGGCCCCGGATCCAGGCCATCACCGACCGGCTGCTGGACGCGGTCGTCCCGGACGGCCGCGCCGATCTCGTCGCGGACTTCGCACTGCCGCTCCCGGTCACGGTGATCAGCGAACTGCTCGGGGTGCCGGTGGACGACCGCCAAGAGTTCCAGCACTGGACCGACCGCATGCTCATGAGGGGCGCCGAGCCTGCGGATCCGGCCGTGGTGGACGAGGCGTGGCGGCACATGCGCGCCTACGTCACCGGCCTCATCCAAGACAAACGCGCCCACCCCGGCGACGACCTGCTCAGCGGCCTCATCACGGCCCGCGACGAGGAGCAGCAGCTCACCGAGGACGAGCTGATCGCCATGGTGTTCCTGCTGCTCGCCGCCGGCTACGTCACCACCGTCAACCTGATCGGCGGCGGCATCGCCATGCTGCTCGCCCACCCCGACCAGCTCGACCGGCTGCGCTCCGACCCCGAGCTGCTGCCGGGCGCGATCGAGGAGTTCCTCCGCTACGACGGCCCCGTCAGCCCCGGCATCGCCCGGTTCGCGCGCGAGGACGTGGAGATCGCAGGCGTGACCGTCCCGCGCGGCGCGACCGTACTGATCGCCTCGGCCATCGCCGACCGTGATCCGGCCCGGTTCCCCGATCCGGACCGCCTGGACGTCACCCGGCAGGACAACGCCCACCTCGCGTTCGGGCACGGCCCGCACTACTGCCTGGGAGCGCCGCTGGCCCGGCTGGAAGGCCAGATCGCCATCGACACGGCCTTGCGCCGCCTCCCCGGGCTCGCCCTCGCCGTGGCGCCGGACGACATCCCCTGGCGCCCCGGCGGCCTGCGCGGCCCCGCGAGCCTGCCGGTGACCTTCCGACCAGGCGGGTAGGAACGGGTGCTTGCCGCTCCGGCAGGGAATGATGATCCGGCACCCCCATGCCCTCCGACCCCGGCCCCGCGGGCGCGCGCTGTGGTCGCCGGGGACATGCGCCCCCGGTCCGCTGCTGACCGCTGCGGTGGGCCCCACCCGTGGCGACGGCCCGGCCGTGCCGGGTGACGTGCTGCTCGGGACTCCTCAGAACGTCCAGCGCGTGTGGCTGTACACCCCGCTGTCGCGGCCGAAGCCGTACGCGGTGGTCGGGGCCACCGCGAACACCATCGCCTTCCCCTCACGGAAGGCGTCACCGATCCCGTGGAAGGTGCCTTCGGGCGAGGTGATGTGTGCCCCGTACTTCGCCTCGTATGCCGCGATCACCTCCTCCAAGGCCGCCGGGTCGGCGATCGGATGCGCCGTGCCCTCCACCACCAGGTCGAGGCCTTCGGTGAGCGAGTTCCCACCGGTCGTCAGCGCGCAGTGCGCGTCATGGGCGAGGTTCTTCGCCTTCTGTTCGCCCGGGCCGGTGGAGAAGTACAGCACGCCGTCGTGCCAGACCGCGATCACGGGCGTGACGTGCAGTCGTCCGTCGGGCCGTACCGTGGAGACCCAGAAGATCTCGGCGGTCGCCAGGTGCCGCTGGGCCTCGGCCCAGTCGGTGGGGGTGACGTCCTCGGCCCCCGGGCGGGGGTTGAGCGCGGAACTGTAGCGGGCGTCGAGCTCGGTCGTGGGCTGCTGTGCGGATCCGTGGGTCGGCATGGCAGTTCTCCTTCCTGTTCCCCTCCGTAACGACCGGCCGCCCGAACCGGGACCACCGGCGCGCCCGTTCGTGTCCGTCCGGGCCCGCACCTGCTCCTTTCGGTGGAGGGGCGGCGAGGCCGGCCGGGCGAGCCCCCGCGGGCCGGTGCCGCGTCCCCGGCTCAGGCTGGACG
Source organism: Streptomyces sp. NPDC032472 (assembly GCF_040636955.1). Classification (NCBI taxonomy): domain Bacteria; kingdom Bacillati; phylum Actinomycetota; class Actinomycetes; order Kitasatosporales; family Streptomycetaceae; genus Streptomyces; species Streptomyces sp. NPDC032472. The sequence goes on along the minus strand of NZ_JBEZVK010000063.1, from coordinate 13,757 downwards.
GGGGAGCCCGCCCGGATGACGCCGCGCCGTGACCCCTTCCAGGCGCGCCCCCGGGGCGGTGGCCGTGGCCAGGAGCTCACCCGGGGCCAGCTCGATGCCGGCCTGCCCGATGCGCTGCCGCTCCTCCGCGAGCCCGGCCCGCATCAGCGCGTCCAGGCCGGCCGTGCACAGCGCGAGGCGCCTCGCCGATCCCGCGGACGAAGGCCCCGGCGGAAATGCCGGACGGGATCCGCAGCGGTCGATGGAGTGCATCCGTCCGCACGCCGGGCAGTGAAGTACTGGTCGGGGCGACGAAACGGTCCGCGCCCCCCGACCGGAAGGCGGTGACCCCCATGGAGCGTCCCTCCACAGCCTGCGGCACGGGGCGGTGCAGCGCCTCTCCCGTGCGTCGGCGGGGTGCGCGGTGACCGGCGCGGCGTTGCGTGCACAGCTGGCCCGGCCGGTGCCCTCGCTGCTGGCCCTCCTCGCGCTCACCTACGGCGTGGCCGTCGTCGGAGGTCTGGCGGCTGCCGACGCCGGGGGCGTCTACCGCACGTTGCGACGCCCCGGCTGGGCGCCGCCGGCATGGCTCTTCGGGCCCGTGTGGACCGTGCTGTACGGGTCGATCGCCGTCGCCGCCTGACTCGTCGTCCGACGCGGCAGAGGGGACGGACGCCGTCCTGCTCTCGCCCTGTGGGTGGCCTACGCATCCGCGCTGAACGGGGCGATCTGGTTGCTCAACCGGTGATCTCCGACCCGTGAGGGCGGCTGCGTTCCGGCGGCGGACGGCGTCTGACCGCCTTCGGGGATGCGGGCACTCGGCGATCCGGAGCGCCCCCCGGCTTGGGCTCGGCCTTCGACCCCTCGCGAGGACCTGTGGGCGCCGCGAGTGTGGGGCAGGGTCCTGGTGTAGCCGGCGGCGACTCGGAGGGCGACGGCACACGACCCGGCTCGGTCGGCCGACCTCCCGAGCTCCGTGGCCGCGTCGGTACCGCAAACCACGAGCGGCACAGGTGCGACGGTCCCGAGCGCGGACGCATGGGCCGAGGCGGGGTTCGCGGCCGAGCCGGAACCCCTGCCGGGACGGCAGGGCCCAGTACGGCAGCAGCCGTCACCAGGTGGAGGAAGGAGTCCCCGTCCACCGTGCGGGCGGGCGCCTGTGACGAGCCACCGCCGTCGGCGAAGCGTGGAGGTGGACCATGGCGGGCCTGCCGAGAAGCAGTCGTGCAGGCAAGGAGGGAGAACACCGTGGCGGGACTTGGAGCGGGCCGGCAGCAGCACGGAGGAAGAACCGGAGAACGCCCAGCCATGCAGTTATATATCCACCTTGTCCGAAGAACACCCCTTTGCCATCCCCGTAATCAGTGACGACACGAAGCGCGCGCATCACCATGGGCATCCGGGGCGCCACGTGAACCGCGTGGCCACTCCTGCACCTGAAGGCGTGAAGCCACCAGCTACGCCCGGTCCTTCCGGGCCGACTGACGACTTACGGAGGATCCATGTCCCGCTTCCAGGAACGCTGCCGAACCGCCCGCATGACCTGGCCCCTTTTGTGGGCATCGGTTCTTTGCCAGTTGGTGTCAATGAGTGCTTTCAGCGCTCATGCCGCTGACCACTTGTCAAAACCAAAGGTCAGTTGGGATGCCATTGCCGAGTGTGAGTCCGGTGGCAACTGGCGTGCCAACACCGGAAACGGCCATTACGGGGGTCTGCAGTTCACACAATCGAGTTGGAAGGCCGCAGGCGGTGCCCGATACGCCCCTCGCGCCGACCTCGCCACCAGGTCGGAGCAAATCGCTACGGCCCAGAAGCTGGCCGCCATGCAGGGCATGGGCGCGTGGAGCTGCGCCCGCCGGTGATCGGGTAGAAGCCACAAGCGGGCCCGCGTCACGCCCCGCACCCCACCGGGTCAGTACCGAGAATCGTCCCCTGGGTGGCGTCCGCCCAGCGGCGAGTTTCGGCCACTCAGCCGGGCGGAATCCGGTATCGCGCTGGCCAATGCCTTCCTGTGCCCCTACGGTGGCCGGGCCCGGTACCGGATCGCAGGGGAAATAGGCGTGCATGCCGATGAAGACGATGCCCGTGCCCCGATCGTCGTCGAGACCCAGGCCACCACCATGGTGATGCGTCCCTACGGCGAAATGGACATCGACCGCGCCGCCGCGGCCGGACAGTCCGCGTCCTGACTGAGGCTCTGACCGGGAAACCGCGCCCCACAGAGGTTGTGGTGGACCTCCAACACCTCACGTTCTGCGACTCTGCCGGCCTCAACGCCCTTGTAAACGCTCGCAATACCGCCGCCCGCAACCGCCGGGCCCTGTTCCTGGCAGCGCCACGGGACCAGTTCGTGTGCCTTCTGGAGCTCACCGGCACCCCCGTTTTGACCGCGCCTGCGCCCTTCGCCCCGCAAGCCGCCGGCCGCGCCGGCAAGGTATCGGCCAGCCCGTCGTGGACCACGGCCAAGCGCTGCGGCGGCGGGCGGGGCACACGGTCGTGACTCCCCCAAGCCGGCCCCTGCCGGCCTGCCACCGGGGCTGATCGTGTCACGGCGGCGGGGGCAAGAGGTCCGGGCATGTCGGGCCCGGCCGGCAGACGTAGCCACCCCGGCCGGCGTCGGCCGGCGTCTACGGACCGGATCCGGCACGCGGGCATCCCTCACCCCAGGGGGTTCGGGCCCACGGCCTGCTGGCGGATCCTGCGGAAAGGCCGGTGTGGTTCAGCGACCGAGGCCCTGCGGCGCCGGTGGAGGGGCAGGAAGTCCGGCCCAGGTCCCCGCAAGCCCCCACCGGTGCGTTTCGTGACAGGCGTGTGCGCCACAGGAGCGCCGTGTACCACCCCGCGCCGTGGTGACCCCCGGCGCGGGTGTCGATGCCACGGCGCCTTTACGAGGCCCTGCTCTCCGGGGCCGGACACACTGACGCACGGGTTGACATTCGTGTGGAAGGCGGCGTTCCGCCGCCAGGGACATAGGCAGGACTGCCCTGGTGTCAGCCGGCTCTGCCGCAGTGCGCTGGGCCGGGCTCGCGAGGGCGCGCGCCGGTGGTGGCGCACTCTACGTCCGGTCACCGGATGCGCGAGCACGTCTACGCCCACGCGCGGGTGATGCTCATGCCGAGCCTGCGCGAGTCGTGGGGGCGGATGGCGGTGAAGGCGCTCGCCTCGGGCGTCCCGGTGATCGCCCACCCCATCCCCGGAGGCGGCAGTACGTAGCTGTGTGTGGCTGACCGCCGCGCCTAGCCGGCGGGCGGAGCCGGTCAGCGCTACCGGGACCTGCTCTTCGAAACCGGTGACAGGCCTGGCCGCGACTGACACCGGGAACGCCTGCGGGTGGCAGCCCTGACCGGGCAGGCCAGGCGCCGGACCTGCACCGCCACCACGACCCGCCTGCCGTCCGTCGGCACGTCCGCGATCGTGCGTCGGTGGATCCCGTGCACCCGCTCCCTCGGCGTGCCCGCACACCGGGCACTGCACCGGCTCGGTCCCGCGTCCGGGCGCGCATCCGGATGAACTCGCCCCCGCCGCCACGTCATCGACGGCCAGCGACGCAAGTCCCGAAAATCACCACACCCCAAGGCCTTGGACATCATCCATGCAGCGTCAACGACCACCGCCACCCTCGTCACCACCGATTACGGGACCGATCCGTTCGATCGACAGACCCGGTCGAGGGGGCGGCCGGCAAGGCTCTGGTGCGCTCCCCGGCGCCGCCGAGCACGCCCACATGCGGCTCGCCCCGCCCAGTGGAATAGTGGGGAGTGGATGGAGGCCGCCCGTGGGGGTGTGGGTGGTCACAGACCTCCACGTGTCGTCAGCAGCTCCGCTTCCTCGCGCCGAGGTCGAGGACGCCGACACCTCAACCACCATCGGCAGGAACCGGGGCCCTGGGCACTGCCTGTCGGCTCTCAGGCCTGCCGATCCGAGGTGAGCTCCCTGAGAGGACACGTTCACCGCCGACACTCCTCCGCGAGGCACACGGGAGACGTGCGCGGGCGGGGCCCTCCTCGAGCGAAGCGACTGCGTTCAGTCGAGGAAAGGGACAACTCATGCGAAGGAAGACCCTGTCCACCGCGGTCGCGGCCGCTGTGGCGTTCAGCGGGTGGACCACCGTCACCATGATGACGGCCGACGCAGCGGAACGGGCCGCACCCGGCGCCACCTGCTTCCTCTCGGAAGGCCCCAACAACACGTTCGGGGTGTCGGGCGAAGGGTTTAGATCCGGCGAACGCGTCACCGTGAAGAACTCACAGGGCACCACGGTGCGCACGACCACAGCCATCACAGGAGGCTTCTTCGAGGTCACGGGGTTGCCGAACGACACCTACAGCGCCGCGGGACGTCGGGTCAGGGCGATCTGCCCGAAGTGGGTGTCGGACGAGGAGGCCGCCATCAAGTGCACCGTGACCAAGGGTCCGGGTACGACTTACGGCGTGTCCGGCAGGGGATTCCCGGTGGCGGAGACGGTCACGTTGAAGAACTCCTCCGGCGCCGTCGTGAACACCACCCAAACCATCCAGGACGGGTTCTTCGAGTTCACCGGCGTCCCCAACGACACGTACACCGTCACCTCGAAGTTCGCGAAGGTGACCTGTGCCAAGGCCGCCGAGTAGCGGCACCCGCCCCGCCCACGGCCGGCCGACCAGGGCACGAGTTGGGCACCCGCCGAGACGGTCCTCGACAGGTGCCCATCCGGTTCATCGCCTCGTAGAGGCCCTGACCGGACGGCTCGGCCGGGACGACGCCCTCGTGCCCAGGTGAATCTCCTTGCCATGGAGCCCCGCGCCGACCGTTGGGGGGCGGCGCGGGGCTGGATGCCCTGGCTCTCTCCTGCGCACCGGGCCCGTACCTGCCCGGCGAGGAACCGTACGATGAGGTTCCCGACCTACCAGGTGGCGTGAGCGGCGCTCTTGGAAGAGCCCGACTCACTGGTGGCCCGCCGCCCTGCTACTGGTCGTCGATGGAGGCGAGGTTGTCGCCTCACTTCCGTGGCGATCGCTTCGAGGCCCCCTTCTGCCGGCAACGGCCATGGGTCCTGCTCGCCGTTGGCCACGGCGAGGCTGCTGGCGAAGCGCATCAGGGTGGGGTGCGGGGACGAAGGAGTCCCGCAGCCAGCGGGCGAAGACGGCGGCTTCGTCAGCGGTCGCGTTGGTCAGGATGATGAGGGCGTGGTCGGGCTTGGGCATCGCCGCTGTCCCGGCGACCCACACGCCTGCTGCCGTCTCGATCTCGACGACAGTCGAAGTCCACGACCGGGATGCCGTGGACACCTGAGAGCCTGTGATCATCGCCACGGAAATGAACGCGTTCAGGAAATCTGCTGAACGTGTTCAACTTCGGGGGTAGGGTGCTGCCATGAGCGAGAGAAACGCCCTCCAGCGGCGTATCCGTGCCTGGCTGGTCTTCTTCATCGTGTGCCTCGTCCTCAGCGGGCTCACGGCCTTCCCCTTGGTCACCGAATTGCGCTGGGCCAACTCCCTGGTGTCGCACGCGTGGCTGAGCCGGGTCGGGGAGGGCCTGGACCAGGCCGATGCGCAATACCCGTTCCTCCTCTACGGCACCGACTGGCTCGCCTTCGCCCACCTGGTGATCGCCGTCTTCTTCTACGGCGTCCTGCGCGACCCCGTGCGCAACGTCTGGATCATCGATGCCGGCATGGTCGCCTGCGCCGGCATCATCCCCCTGGCCCTGATCTGCGGGCCCGTCCGGGGTATACCGTTCGGCTGGAGCCTTATCGACATCTCCTTCGGGGTCTTCGGGGTGATCCCGTTGATCGTGCTCCGCCGCCTCGTCAAACGACTTGAGGCGCTGCCCGCCACCGCCTGACCGACGCAGCCCCTGTCACCATCCGCCCCTGGGGGCATTACCCCCGGACCGTCCCCGCACTCTCGGCTCGTCCGTCTGCCACCAGGTCGGGCAACAAGCCCTTATTCGAGTCGGTCAGGTCGGTGCACCGGGCGCGTTCCACGCGGTTGTTTGTGGCGGCCCCCATGCTGCAGCCGGTAGCCACCTGAGCTTCCGTGGGCGGGTGCAGTGGCGATGACCGGCAGCTTGTAGGCGGGGCGTGTTGAGGCCTGGGCCACCTTCTCCCACGCCCGCCGCCATCGCCGCAAGCTCGCGGGACGCACCCCCACCGCCCGCGCGATCCCGCATTCGAGATACCGTCCTCGAACAACTGGACCGCCCGAACACGACGTGCCGCCGCCAACTCGGGCCGCGCCAGCGGAGGAAGGGATGCGCCGGCTGCGGTCGGCGAAGGTCGATAAGCCATCCCTACAGCCTCCCACCCACACCGCCACCACATCCGCCGAACTTACGAAAAGACCAGGTAGCAGGAGGGGTCCCTCGGATGGTTAAGCAGTGGAGGTGACCGTCCTGGAGCGGGTGAGGAAGATCCCGCACCTGGCCCATGGCCCGGCAGGCGAACCGGGGCGGCCCTCGCCCGGCCTGAGCGGCCGGTACCTGCCCCGGCCGGGCTATCGCGTCCCCGAGAAGGAGGTGAGGAAGCCAAACGTCGCCATACGCTGGGGCGGTCGAGGAGTTCGGCGCTGCGCAACTCCCACGAACGGGGGAAGCCCGCGGTGTGGCGCGTTCCTTCCTGAGCCTGGGCGTGCAGCAATGGTGATATGGCCAGGTCTGCGTCTATTAGACGGGTTCGCTGGAATGTGCGGCGGCGTGCTGCAAGGCGCCGCCTGGCGGACCGTCGTCGGCGTGCAGGCCGAACCGCCACCTCTGCACCTCGGCTCCCGCGGTTGCCGTTGCTCCTGCTGAGCCTGCCGGGTCTGGCGGCCATCGCCGCGTTGCTCTTCACCTGGCTGCAGGTCGGCGAGGCTGGCAGGCAGCTGCAGATTGCCGAGGACCAGCAGATCACCACCCGCTTCAACGATGCGGTGGGTAATCTGGCCTCAAAGGCGGTAGACGTGCGCGTGAACGGGATCCACGCCCTGGAGCGCATCATGAAGAACTCTGCCGCGGATCAGCCCACCGTGGTCTCCCTGCTCTCCACCTATGTTCGCCAGCATGCCCCGCTGCCACGGAAGGCAGCACCATCGGCTGATGTGTATACGGCCATGGACGTGCTGGCGCGACGTCAGCCAGAGCATGACCAAGGGACGGTGGTGAACCTGAGCCACACAGACCTGCGCGATTGGCTGCCGGGCCCGGTCGTCAGGCTGCAGGGGGCGGTGCTCACTGGGGCGGATCTCCGCGGCGTGGACCTCTCGTACGCCGACCTTGAAAATGCCTCCTTAGAAGAAGCGAACCTGGCGCATGCCACGCTGTGCTCCGTCAAGTGTGCCAACCTGCACGAAACGGTCTTGCGGGGTGCCAACCTGCAGGGTGCCGACCTGAACATTGCCGACCTGACAACAGTGAGCTGGTGTGATCCTCTGCCCTCAGAGGGCGGATGCGCCAGCCTACGGGAGGCCGATCTCCGCTTCGCGAAGCTGACTGATGCCAACCTGCGCAACGTGGACCTCTCATACGCATACCTGGCCGACGCAGACCTGGACGGTGCAGATCTGACCGGTGCCAAGCTCACGGGAACTGTGCTCGAAGGGGTCAAGATCCCCGGGGTGAAAGGGCTCTTGTGGCACTCACCCACACCGTTACATGAGGCCAGCGTCCGAGATCGCTGAGTTTCCCGAAGGGCACCGCCAGCTGAACGCTGCCCTGAGCCGGGGCCAAGGACAAGATCGCCATAATTGACCGGGGCACCGCCCTTACGGCCGGCGACCTCGGCATCCTCCGCGTTCCGCCCGGCCCCGGCACGGGCCGGAAGGCGTGTTCCGCCAGCGGCCGGAGCGGCTCTCGCCTTTCCATGGACCTTGGGCGTCCTCGCCGCGACCCCTTGCGGATATCGACCACCGGCCCCGAGCCTCCCCGGTGATCAGGCCCGGGGCGGTAAGGTGCCCAGATGGCCAGGCCGGTATGGACAGGGGGCGTCTCGTTTTGTCGGCGGCTCATAGGTGTCGCAGGTTACGGTGCTGGCCCTCCTACTCACGGCGCACGGCATTCCTATCCGCCCGGCGCCCACCCGGCCGCTGAAGGAGCTCACGAAGTCCGAGCTGTGTAAGAAGGCCTCGGCCGCCGGGATCGAGGGCCGCTCCTCCATGGCCTACGACCAGTTGGCCGACACACCGGCGGCCGCCGGGGCAAGACGTGGGTCAGCTGCACCGCGAGCTCCTGGCCCGGCTGCCGCGGAGCGTGGAGCCGATACAGGGGTGGCCGCGGGGAGCGCTTCTCCCCCTGCGGCGGCGTACCCGACAGCCTCGGCCGGGCGGAGGAGTGCGGATTTCCGTCACTCGGTTTGGGGCCTTCCGCAGGCCCTCACTGGACCAGGACGGTGTGCGGGTGGCCTCCGCTCGCCGGGCAGGCGTACAGCTGGAGGTGGTTGGCGTCCAGCACCGTGATGTCGGGAGGATTGGACCAATTGTCGTCGGATGTACCGGGGACCCGGTCCTCGTTCGGGATCCAACTCGTGCTGTTGCGGTGCCATTCGGACGAGGCGATGGTCAGCAGCGGCGTCATCGCTGTACCGCAGGCCACACAGAACCGCGGCACGGGGTCGGTCAGTCCCCAGGGGGCCCAGCCGCCGATCTTCCAGCCAGGGGCGTGGGACAGCGCCTTGTCATAGAGCTCCAGCGGTTCGGCATCGCCAACCGGAATGCCCGCCGCCCGCCAGGGCGCGGGGTCCGTGATCTGCTGCTTCACCTCCTCGGGGAGTTCCAGGGAATCGGGGTACTCGGTGACCTGCTCCGGCGCGAGCACGCACGGCTCAGGCACGTAGAGGTCCTCGTCGGCGTCGAACGGCTCGGGCGGCGCGGCCAGCACGTCGGTGACATCCGCGGCGGTCCGCCAGCACAACTCGATCGGAATGCTTGAGTCCGGCGCGTGCTCCGAAGGGCACCACAGGACCTGCAGCAGGTCGGACCGCCCGGGCGGCCGCAGCAGGGGTATGTCCCGCGCGTACAACTGGGCCACGGGCACCAGGGGGTGGAGGCCTTCATGCTCGATGCGGCAGTACCGCCAGGGTTCCTGTGTGGGCCACAGCAGCGGCCCTCCGATCGAGCTGTCGTGCACTGTGGGAGAACCGGGACGCGGGTGCAACCGGACCGCTGGGCGGGCCAGCGGGGCCAGCGCGGGGAAGACCGCGGCGATGTCGACCGGCCGCGGCGGGGTGGTACGTGTGCCATTCATGACGATGATCTTGCCGCCACCCTCTGACAGCGAGCCAACTCAACAGGCCCAGCCGCGTCCGTCCTGAGTGCGCCCCACCTCCTGGTGGCGCAGGATGCGAAGCGGCACAACCGCCTATGCGCAACTGACGCCTTGCACCCGCCAGAGTTCAGAGAACTCACGAGCCTGAACCCGCCCACCCGTCCACACCGGTCTGGCCATCGCCCGCACCACCCTTCACTGCAGCTCCACCCGGCGCCTTCCCACCCTGCGCCCGATCACCCCCCACAGGAAACGGCAGCCCGGCCACGTACAACCCGTCCCGGCCCCGCCTTCCAGCCTGACCTCGAAGAGCGCTCCAGCACCCTGTCGGGGCCCTTCCACTTCGCTGCGCTCCGATGTCCAGGAACGCACGGTGTGCTCGCCCTCGAGCACCCCGACCAGCTCAACCCCTACGTCCGCCCGGCTGCCGTAGCGGCTGATGAACCCTCCAAACCTCCGCTCGGCGGCCTCGGAACTGCTCCACGGGCCGGTGACAGCAGAAGAGGATGGAGGCCCGAAGCGAAGCCTGACCTGAAACGGCGCATGTGCATCGTGAGCGGTCGGAACCCCAGCCGCAAGCCGCGAGCCCGTAGACAGCCGCCCCCCTTGGATCCTCCTCACCTCGCGCCGCGTGATCGGCACGCCGTGTTATCTGACGGCGCCGGGAACGGCACCGTTGGCGGTGCTGAGCGAGGTAAGGGCGATCGACCGGTTCCGTACGGGATCGAGTGGCCTGCGGGTGACGCCGACGTGGCCGCCGGGCCTGCGGGGCACCTCGGAGGGGTCGAGGTGGTTCCTCCCGGGGTGCCGTACGCCAGCCCGTGGGAGGGGTGCGCGTGCCGCCGGCACGACTGCGGCGGCCTGGTCCCGGCCGACCGGTGCCAGGAGTACGGACACGGCGGTGATGGAGTGACATCTCGGCGGCGCTGAACACACGTGACGCACAGCGTCGGCAATGGCTGACCCACTCCACGGGCAACGTGCTCCCCGGCCGTCGCAGCCGCACCTGGTCCCAGCTTCGGCGCGTTCTTCCTCGGCACCACCCCGAAGGGTGACACGGCCACCGATCCGACCAGTACACCCGGCAACCCGAACCTGGATTTCTACCTCGACGCCATCACCCACACCCAGCAGACCGGCGCTGCGTTCAATACCGCCACCGTCGAACTTCTCGACCGGTACCAGGCCTGGGCCACCCCCGGCGAGCGCATCCGGCTTGCCCGCCTGCTCAAGTTGGGCGTCGCCCAGTTGGGCAAGCCCTCGCGTATCGACTCGAAGCCCACGATCACGTTGCAACTGACAGGATGGGGCATCGGCGTCGACATCAGGCTGCCCTGGTAAAGGGGGGAGCGGTATGCATGCCGTGCGACACCTGAAGGAACGATTCCTCAGCCGGAAGGTCACGGGAGCGGCTGCATCACTTCGCTGGAGCGGCGACAGGCCCGGTTTTGAGGGCCGACGGTGCGGAAGGCGGCGGCCGACGCGCCTGATGCGCCGCAGGCCCGGCAAGCAGCCAGCGGGCTGGGATCGATGTCTGCCTCGTACTGGGGGGTGTGGGCTGATGGGCCGCCAGTGATGGCTTTTCGCGAGACTGCCCCGGCTCTGTGCAGCGGGGTGCCGGGCACTTTCCTCTCCCCGGAGGTTGCGGCGTCCGTGCGGGGGCAAGCGCGTCCATATGACATCGAATACGACTGCGGTGCTCGCCTGGACCGCCGAATCCGGACCCGTGTGGCTGCACCTTCTGGTGGTGGCCTTCGCCCTCGTCGTGCTGGTGAGCACCCTGGCAAAGCACAGGTAGCCCTCCCGTGTTGTGCCTGGCACTGCTCGTCCCGCCCCTGCTGATGTGCGTGGTTCTTGGGCTCGGCCGGTACGAGGAGCTCATCCTGGGGCCGACGGGAACGTCCGACGGACCGCAGCCGACAGCGGCCCGGGGCAGACACCGGCGCCACGCCCGCCCCGGGCTCACCGGCCGTACCGCGCGCACGCCGCGAACGCGCCCTGCGCATCAGCCTTCCGACGTGCGCTGAGTCCGCGCGTCCGGGTGGGGCGCGGCCCAGGTCCGGTACGAGCCGCCCGCGAGCGTCGGCGCCCTCCCCCTGTGCGGGGGGCGTGGTTGCCGCGGGGCCACGCGCACGCTGCGCGGGCGTACTTCGGCCGGCCTCGTCGCGGCAGGGGTGCCGCACCGGCCTGATTGAGCCGGTGTAGGAAAGACTCCATGAGTTTTGACCTCTTCGTGTGCCGGTTCAAGGACGGTGAGACGGCGCCGCTGGACATGAGTGCTGCGCACGAGGTCCTCGACCCTTATGTGGTGGCACGGGACCCCGGGACGGACTTCCTGCAGGTGCGTACGGCGGAGGGGGAGGAGGCGGGCGTGTTCTTCTCGAGCCCGGACGGCATCACCTTCAACCGCTTCGCAGGCGCCGGAATCATGGACCTCCTGGCCGTCCTGCTGCGCCGGCTGGATGCCGTACTCGTCGTCCCAGGCGGACCGGCCATTGTTCAGCGGGACGAGGACCGTGATCTTCTGCCTGCCGCCCTCAGGGACGAGTGGCCCGTCGTCGTGGCCCGCACCGGCGCGGAGATCGACCGGGCGATCCGGGTTTCCTGAACGAACGGACGAGGCCCCCTACCCCTGATACGTGCCACTGCGAACGGCTCGCGGCAGGCGATGAGCAGCCTCGATGACATGGTCCGCAATCTCAAAGCCGCCGAGGCCGCCGGACGGCTGACCAGCAAGCTCGGCACCTACCTGCAGCCCACCGTCCTCGTGGTCGATGAGGTCGGCTACCAGCCCCTCGAACGAGCCGAGGCGAACCTGGTCTTCCAGGTCATCTCCAAGCGCTACGAGAAGGGGTCGATCGTCCTGACCTCGAACAAGACCTTCAGTGAGTGGGGCCAGGTCTTCGGCGATGAGGTCCTCCCCACCGCCATCCTCGACCGGCTCCTGCACCACCGCGAAGTGATCTCCATCAACGGCCCCAGCCACCGGCTCAAGAACCGCCTCAAGGCCATCGAGAGGGAGACACACATGGTGTGATCAGGGGTTTCGTGCTCCAGGCCGACCTAGCCTGGCATGCGACAGTAAGAATGGGGGTGTGTTCAGACGCCAGTGGGCGAAGCCACCGACCGATGCCCGGCTTGACCCCTACCGCCGAGCTGCCGCACGTCTCATGGATGGAGACGAACAGATCGGCGTGCTTGTGATCCGAGTCACCACCTGGTGGTGGAGGGAAGGGCCTTTCTGGCGAAGGCGGTGGGGCAATCCGCGAGAGCTTCCTGAGTGGGCGTTGTCCCGTGTCGGCTCAGCCCAGCAGTTGCCCGACCTCGACGACGGGATCATCTCCGCCGACAAGCTCGACGAGGAGCTTGCCGACTGGGCAAAGGGGATCTTTCGACTGCGGGGCCGGCAGTTCAACCTCGCCTGGCTTGGCGAAGAGGAAGCCGACGCCGCACATGAAGTGCACGGCTGGACGATCGACTGATCATCCCTGCCCTTGCCGCGACGGAACTGGGGACGTTCATCCGTACGCCACTGGGGAGGAAAGTAAGTCCGTACGCCGGCACCTCGTCCCGGTACTACCGTTTCTCGGCGAACGTGCAGATCGTCATCGACGCCGACAGCCGCCTGGTCATTGCCTCCGCCCGGCCGACGCCGTGGAACATGGCCGATGCCCACGTCTGGCGCGCTCCGACCTTCCCGCCAAGCCGCGGGGAAGACAGTGAGGGGCGGACGGCGCCTACCTGGGCACCGGGCTCATCGTCCCGCACCGCAGAAGGGCCGGACGGCTTCTCCTGAGGGCAGGAAGAGGACAACGCCGAACACCGGCATGTGATGGCCCGCGTCGAGCACACCTTCGCCCGCCCGAAGAACTGGAAGGTCCTCCGCGACTGCCGCCAGAAGGGCGACGGGCCTCCACCACGCCGTCCAGGCCGTCGCCACCATGCGCAATCTCGTCCCGGCGGGGTGAAACAGCACGTCAGACACCACTCTGACCCTGCCCAATCCAGAACTTTTGCAACACCCTTTAGCCGTCCGCCACGAAGGAACCGTTCTGGTCGCAGCCATGAAGGAGCGGATGTGAGGGGGTGGCGACGGGCGCATGACTGTGCGGGTGACCACGGGATCCAGGAAAGAGCGTCGCGCCAACCGGGTCGTCCGCAGGCCAGTCCTGGAGCACCTCGGCCACAGGTTCCACTGCGAAGACCTCGTGCTCGCGGGGCACCCATACCTGGAAGTGCTTGTCCGGCCCTCCCTCGCGGTATTTCGGGGCCAGCCGTCCTCGGCCACGCAGCGGGTCAGCCGCAGCCGTCCGGTCTCGGTCAGGGGTGCATTACCGGGGGCATGAGGGCCTTCTGCTGGTTGGTGTAGACGTCGCAATCCAGGGTCGCAGCTGGCGGCCTCTGGTGGTGACCGGCGGTGCCGGCGGGCTGTCGGTGCTGCTGGCCGCCCTTGTTGAGGAGGTCGCCAGCCGGTGAACTCGGTGCCGCCGGCAGTGTCGGCGATCTCGCGGTAGGCGGAGACGTCGGCGTGGCCGGTCTTCTTGGCCTTGGCGTCGGCCTTG
>NZ_JBEZVK010000062.1:0-38777 GCF_040636955.1 Streptomyces sp. NPDC032472 | reverse complement strand
CCGCCCGACTCCGCCTCGGCGGGGGCGGGCGGCGGGCCCCGCCGGCGCGCGCGGTGCCGCGGCCGGGCGGGCGGGCGGGTCAGCGCAGTCCGGCGAAGAGGTCGTTCTCGGGTACGGGCGCGCCGGTGTGGTCCTTGACGCGTACGAAGGTCTCCATGCCCATCAACGCGCCGAACCTCTCCTTGCCCATCTTGAGGAAGAAGATGTTCTCGCCCTGACTGGCGTGCGCAGCCAGCGCATCGAACTTCTGGCCGCTGAAGGCGGTGGTGTCCACCCAGGTGGTGATCTCATCGTCGGGGAGGCCGATCTCCGCCATCGCTGCGGCTTCGGCGGGGTCCGGCTCCGGCATGTCCTCGTGGAACTCGCGCATGACCTCCCCGAACCGCTGCATCGTCGAGCGGGGCACCGTCGTCCAGTACACCTTCGGCGTCAGCGCGGTCATCTCCAGCGCCGCCATCGTGATGCGGTGGGCCTGGATGTGGTCGGGGTGGCCGTAGAAGCCGTTCTCGTCGTAAGTGACGACGACATCGGGTCGGTAGTGCCGCATCAGTTCCGCAAGTCGGGCTGCGCCCTCCTCCACGGGGGTCTGCCAGAAGGATCCGGGGGCGTCATTGCTCGGCCAGCCCATCATCCCTGAGTCCGCATAGTCCAGCGTCTCGAGATGACTGACGTTCAGCACGTCACAGCTCGCCCGCAGTTCCTCACCGCGCATCAGGGCGACGGCCGCCGGATCGTGCCCGGGGTCAGCGGGCTTGACACCTTCCGGTCCGTCACCACAACGGCCGTCGGTACACGTGACGAGAACCGTGCGGATGCCCTCCGCCGCGTACCGCGCGAGGACCCCTCCGGTTCCCGTGGCCTCGTCGTCGGGGTGGGCGTGCACTGCCATGAGCGTCAAGGGCCGGTCGGTCATGGAAATCAATCCTCCTGCAGAGATACTTCTTCGTCCGAGTACGCGGTCGGCGTGCCGCGATCACCTCAGTCGATGCAACCGCGTCCGCCGGCCCGGCTGTTCCCCCCGGGCCCCCCTGATCGGCAGGGCGACCCTCAGGTGCGGGCTTCATCGCGGCGGTGCCCAGCCTGAGCTGGAGGGCACAGGTGGGGCGCAGGTGGTCCGGCCCTTCGCCCGACGCGGACTGAGATCGTAACGACTGCGTACCGTCACTGGGCCACGAAGGCCCGGCCGTCGCCGGGCACCGCCGGGGCCGCCGCCCGGGTGTCGGCGGCCCCGACGGGGTGGAGCGGGGGCTAGGGGCGGGCCAGGATGTCGGTCACCCGGTGCGCGTAGATCACCCGGCCGCAGGGGGAGCCGGCGTCGGTGCAGGTCGGGTCCGTGGCGTCCATGCGGTGCTCGGTCAGCGACCACAGGTACTGCGTGCCGCCGCCCGGCACGCTCTGCCCGTGCTCGAAGGACAGGTCCTCGGGACCGACCGCATTGGTGATGTTGGCGCCGTAGTCCACCAGCCGGCCGCCGGAGACGGTCGCCCGGCGCAGACTGCCGCTGTGGGTGGTCCAGCTGCGGTTGAAGTAGTACATGCCGTCGTAGCGTGCCGCGCCCTGGGTGAGGTCGCGGGGCAGGTAGAACGCGCCCGTCGCGGCGACCACGCCGTTGGCCGACTTCAGGAGGCCGGTGGCGTCATCGATGGGCAGTGTGCCGACCCGGCCCTTCTCGGGGTGCGTGTCGTCGGAGTCGCAGTACTCGCCCATGATCAGGGCCGGAGCGGTGGGGGCGCTGCGGTCGACGGAGATGTACGACGCCTTCGGCGCTCCGGTGGCCGCGCAGGTCGCGGCGGAGGTGTTGCCCTGGGCGCTGACGAACTTGTACGAGGCCACCTGCGGCATCACGTACCGGTACGTGTAGCCGTAGTAGACGTTGTTCTGTCGGCCGATCTGCGTGTCGTCGCGGACGTTGCTCTTCAGGCCGTCCAGCGTGGTGTCGTCCACCGAGGCGTTCTGGTCCGGGTTGAGGTCCAGGATGGAACGCATGTCGAACACGCGCAGGCCGTTCAGGGTGTCCGCGACGTAGAGGTAGTACTTGTACCAGGCGATGCCGCCCGCGTGGATGTCGACCGCTTTGTACGAGACGTGGTTGTAGCTGTTGTAGTACGGCTCCACCAGCAGAACGTGGCGGTAGCGCCGACCGTCGGGGTCGCCCGGTATCTCGGTCTGCGGGTCGAGGAACGACAGCCGCACACCCTTGCCGCCGGCCTTGTCGTACCAAGCAGTGACCAGTGGCTTGCGCGAGCCCCACAGCTCGTCGGTCTGGGCGTCCGAGACGCCGGTCATGCCCTGGGGGATCCATTCGTCGGTGGCGGAGTCGCCGGGATCCCAGCAGAGCTTCTTGGCAGGGGCGAGCACGTTGCCGTCGTCGCCCGAGCCGAACGGGTCCGAGGTGCAGGACGCGCCCGTCTTCGCGACCCGGTTGCCCTGGTCGAGGAGGTCCTGAACGCCCTGTGTGGGCAGGGCCGCTTTCAGGTCGGCAACTTGGGCGCTCAGGTCGGGTCCGGACTTGAGGTTGAACGAGGACGCGGCCGCCGGGTCTCCGGGGGCCGCGAGAGCGGGGGAACCGGTCAGGGGAACCGAAAGGACCGCCGCCACTGCTGCAGTGGCGACCCAAGCGGCGTACCTGCCGCGGGATTTACGGGATGGCATCGCTGATTCTTCGACCTTCACTGGGGAGAGAGCGATGATCATACGGATGGCCGCCAGACGCCCCTTGCACCGGGGGAGCAGACCCCGCACCCCGGCGGCGCCTCGTCAGGACGCCCCGTAGGTCAACCCGGCTCGTCGGCGCAGCCCGCGCAGGACCTCGGCCTGATGGCCGCGTTCGACGCCCGTGTGATCCACCGGGAGTTGGGGGCGCTGGCCGCCCGGACGCCCGCTGTTCACGATGGAGATCAGGGCCGCGCTGCGGAAGGTGTCCGGGCACACGGCCAGGGCGATGGAGAGCTTCACCGAGTTGATCATCCGCCAGGTGCGCCAGGTCAGCGCCAAGGCGGAGGAGGCAGAGGCCCGGCTGACCGGGAGCCCCTGGTGGCCGGGTCAAGCCGCAACCGGCTCGCGGAGCTCCTGCTGAGCGAGGTCGGAAGGACCCGGCCCAGTGGCAGTTGCGGTGAGCGCTGCTCGCAGAGACCGACCGCGTCCTCGACGGACTGGGCCTGGGCAAACGCTCCCAGCGCCTGCTGGAAGAGCTCGACCCTCAGACCCTCCCGGCCCGGCGGACGCTTCGCCTCGCGCCCACGACAGCGCGGCAGGCGGCGCGGGCGGCACCGCCGCGTCACGATCGGACGTACGGCCCGGACACCGCGCAGGTCCACGTGCGAGCCGTCGAACACGGCTGCTGCCACCTGCGTGTGGACCGGCCCTGACGCGGCCGTCACCGGTCCCGTGCGCTGCGGCGGAAACTTGCTGGCGCGGTGGCCACACGGCGCGCAGACTCCGTTCATGACTGACATGGGATCGTTCCGAGAGGCAGTGACCGCGTGGGCGGCCGGCGGGACCGGGGACCGTGCGCGCAAGCTGGCCGCGCTGCTGCGCGTCCGGGCGGTCGTCCTGCTCGAAGGGGCGAGCGACGTCGCGGCGGTCAGCGCGCTCGCCGCGCGCCGCGGCCGGGACCTGGCGGCCGAGGGGGTCTGCGTCCTGCCGATGGGCGGTGCGATGAGTGTCGGGCGGTTTACCGGCCTCCTCGGACCGCGAGGCCTCGGCCTGCGCCTCACGGGACTGTGCGACGAGGCGGAGCGCGGCTACTACGCCCGCGGCTGGGAGCGCGCCGGTGCGGCACCCGAAGGGTTCTACGTCTGCGCGGCGGATCTGGAGGACGAGCTCATCCGCGCGCTGGGCGTGACACGGGTGCAGGAGCTCATACGCTCGGAGGGCGACCTGCGCCCCCTGCAGACCTTCCTGCGCCAGCCCGCACAGCGGGGCCGCACCCCGCAGCAGCAGCTGCGACGCTTCCTCGGCACGAAGAAGGGACGCAAGATCAGCTACGGACGGACTCTCGTCGAGGCCCTCCCCCACGACCGCGTACCCGCCCCGCTCGACGCACTGCTCGCCGGTCTCTGACCCGGCGCCCGCTACCCTTGCCCCTCGACCGGAACGGGCCAGGCGGGTGGTGTTCGGTCACGGTCGGCCGATTCCGGGTGGGCTGCGAAGTCGTCCGGCGGGTGTGTCGGCGACGGTAGGGAGACCATCCGCGGCTCGCTGTGGGTCGCGCCGTCGCCGGGAGTGTGAGTCATGCGTCGTTCTGTGCCCCTTCTGCTTGCCGCTGCCGCCTTGACCGGGCCGCTCGCCGTTCCCGCCGCCGCGGCCGACCCGACGCCGATCACCTCGCCCTACGTGCAGGCGGCGGCGGACGTCACCGCCGCCGGCGTGCTCAAGCGGGCGAAGAACATCGATTGGGTGCGGCACATCAACACCGGCCGGTACTGCGTGAAGGTCAGCAACCAGGTGAACCTGGCGTTCAGCGTGGTCCAGGTCGAACTGCCCAACTCCAACCGCCGGAGCTTCACCACGACCCCCAACGCCGTCTGCGGCACGAACGCCGTCACCGTCTACACCTACGACCTCAACGGCAGCTACGTCGACAACCCCTTCACGGTTGCCGTGTTGTAACCCCGGACCCGGTCAGCCGGTTCACCGGGCGATGACACCCCCGAGCGGTGCCGGCAGGCGCCGTCCTGATGCCAGGGAAGCGTGTTGCCAGGCGAAGTGCTTCGGCTGGCCCGTCCGTGTGCTTCGCTGTCGCGGTGGCGCGGCCCGACAGTACGGCATGAGCGGCTGCTTCGGCGTCGATGGTGTCGGTCTTGCCCCGCCGGCGCCGGGTGGCCTTGCCCGGCTGGTTCACCTCGATCACGACCAGGCCGTTGCCCCGCAGGAAGCGGCTCAATGCAGCTCCGCAGGAGCCGGTGCACTCCAAGGTCGGCGGCCGACCGCCCTTGCGGCCCAACCGTCTGCGGTTGGCGATCTGGTAGGCCGGCTGGGGGATCAGGGCCCGGATCTTGCCTTTGCGCAGGTGCTCGGGGATCGCTCGGGTCCGAACGACCTTCCCCAGGCCGGCCCCGGAAGCGACCAGCTGTCACTGAAGGATGACGCTCACGCGCGCCTCCTCGAGAATCTCGAGGAGCAGGTCGAACAACGCGACCTCGCGATCGCCAGCAGGCACGCGCTCCACCAACCGGGCCCTGGCCTCGGCCGAGGAATCCCAGTGCAAGGTGAACGGAGCGGTGGCACCCCAGCCGCCCCTCAGACAGTCCTCCAGCGCATCAAGGTTCCAGCCGAAGTATCCTCCGGGCCCATTGACGGACTCGCCGATCGCGCAGTAGAAGGTGTCCCTGTCAACGATGTGACGGCCGTCCACCGTGAACACCTGGCCTGCAGGGGCGTCGGGCCGTCCCTGACGTTGGTATTCCTGGGACCACAGCGCCACCGACAGCCACGCCCGTCTGTCCTCGGGAGCGAGTTCCTGCCACATGCCGGGGCGATTCAGGCGGCCCGTGCGGATCAGGTCCCACACCTGTTCCGCTCCGGCCAAGGCGTTCTGGCACCACAGTGTCACCGTGAGGTCGACGAGGCCGGCTCCACAGGCGGCGGGCTTGACGTCGATGACGGTGACCTCGTTGACGAAGTACGACCCCATGGTGGCACCGTCGCCGTCGAGAAGGTCGAACCAGGCGTTCCCCGCCACGGCACGACCACTGCCGACGTGCTCAACGCTCCGCAGGAGGCCACCCTGGGGAAGGCAGCCCGTGAGGTGCACTCGGCGAGCTCCCTCCTCATCCGACAGCGGCGTGAACATCCCCTCGGCCTCGTGAGCAAAGCCCCAGAAATCGCTGTCGCCCTCGTCCGAGGTCAGCGCGTACCTCTGCCCCTCGCCGCCCCGCCCTGATGTTTGCATCACACCCCCCATGAGACCACTGAGCCTACCGACGCCCAGCGGACCGGGCAGGTGTCCGCGTCCTGGCCGTAGGCCAGAGCGAAGGTGAAGGCGTAGGCCGCCCGGGCGGGGGTCCTTCCGCCCAACAGGCAGCCGGCTGAGCCGGGTTGTTCGTGTGGACATGGTGACCCGGCCAGGTCCTGGCCACCTCGCGCCTCGGCAAGCTCGCCCGCGCGGTGGAGGCTGCCGCAGGCCGGTGCGGCGCGGGCCGCCCAGTTCGGGATTGGGCCGTCAGAGTCTTCTGTGCACTCAGGATCGGCCAGTGGACCTTCTGAGGCGCCGCCACCCTCCGCGGCCACCTCCTTCGCCTGGGGTGTATGGCGGCGCGGTACCAGGCAACGGCGGCAGCGTTCTCGGGTGGTGCACCGACGCCAGCCGGGCCGCATCGTCAACGCGGCCGAGGATGGTGTAGGCCAAGAGCAGGTTGTCGATGACCTCACTCCGGAGCCGGTCGTCGGCAGCCTTCTCCGCACAGTCGGCTGCCTCATGCAGAACTCTGATGGCCTCATCCCGGCTGCCGCCGCTCCACAACGCGCAGCCGATGGCGTTGAGCGCCGACGCCAGCCCCGCCAACCTGTCGTGCTTGCGAAAGTGCCGGCTTGCCCGGTCGAGATGGACCAAGGCCATGGGGTCGCCGAGAGCGAGCAGGGCACGGCCCTGGCAGAGCAGTGCCTCGGCCTCGGAGATCTCGTCCTTCAGCGGCATCCAGAAGCAGCCTGCGGCCTCCTCGCTGTACTTAGCGGCCTCCTCAAACCCGCGCAGGTGCAGCAGGGCCTCGGCGAGGTCCTTGAGGGCGTGCGCCCGGCTGGTCATCCTTCCGCCTCGACCCTCCATCTTGTCCACGGCACGACGGAGGATCTTGACAGCTTGCTTGTGCCTGCCCTGGCGCGCGAGCGCACGGCCGAGGTGACTCAGCGCGACGTTCTCACGGAACCCTTCGCCTGCCTTGCGGAAGTACTTCGCGGCCCTGCGCGCGGCAGCAGCTGCATCATCCAGGCGCCCCTCGTCCTGGAGGGCGAGCCCGAGAAGGTCGAGAACGATGCCCGTGAGTTCGGCCTCGCCCAGCGACTCGCCCGCTGCGACCGCGTTCCTCAGGAGGGCCGTCCACTGAGGGAGGACCCGGCGCAGCCGCAGGTAGCCGCCCAGCGCAACCGGGAGCATCACCGCGAACCTCGTGTATCCGGCATCCTGTACCCGGATGGTCGTGGCCAGCAGGTTGGCGTACTCGTCGTCCAGCCACGTGACGCCCGCGCTTGGGTTTGCCACGAAGCGGGAGAGCGGGCCGTCGTTGCTCATCGCGACAAGGTCGTTGAGGTTGAGCGCGGCGGCCGCCGCCGTCTCCAGGTAGTAGGTGTACAGCCGATGCTCCGCCTCGGCGACTTCTCCGCCTCCATCAACTGCAGCTCGTTCCTCTGCATAGAGGCGGACCAGGTCGTGGAAGCGCCAGCGGCCCCAGCGCGGGATCTCGATCAGGTGGGCACGGGCGAGCGACTCCAGCCCAGGGTTGAAGGGCGCGAGCGGCAGGTGGCTGCACAGGTCGGCAATCCGCTCGGCCGCAACACGGTCGTCATCCACCCTCGTGTCGCCTGCGCCGAGCACTCGGCGCAGAACCTCGACGGCAGCGTCCGCATCCAGGGAACCCAGCTCCATCCGGGCCTCGCCGAGCACCAGTTTGTGGCGCGAGGTCACCAGCGCAGCGTGATGGCTGTCGCTG
The DNA here is from genome assembly GCF_040636955.1 of Streptomyces sp. NPDC032472. NCBI lineage: Bacteria > Bacillati > Actinomycetota > Actinomycetes > Kitasatosporales > Streptomycetaceae > Streptomyces > Streptomyces sp. NPDC032472. Next base: position 31,131 of record NZ_JBEZVK010000062.1, on the reverse strand, counting down.
GGCAGTAGCGGACTCGCCTGCTCCTCATCCGATGTGTCGTCCACCACGATGAGCAAGCGCCGGCCATGCTCCGCGTAGGCAGCCAGCACCGAGCGGTACAGCTTGGCCAGCTCCTGCTCGTCGTTCCGAATGGGCTCGATGTGCTCGTCCGGTATGGCCAAGTCCCGCAGCAACTCGCCGAGAGCTTGCGCTGTCGACAGCCGGTTGCGGTGGTCGTAGCTGTGCAGTTCGATGATCAGCACTCCACCGGGGAACAGACCCTCGTCCTTCCAGGCCCGCCAGGCGGCCTCGATTGCCAGTCTGGTCTTGCCGATCCCCGGCATACCAACGATCGTCACCAGCCGGAATCGCTGCAGCCCTTCGACCGCTTCGGCGAGCTCGTCGCTGCGCCCGGTGAAGGCCCAGTCTCGCGCGGGCAGCGCGTTCAGCCTCGGCTTGACCTCGCGGGGGAGCGTGATGTTGATCTGCTGCCCCATCACGACCGTACTGAAGAACACCCCGCCACTGATGTGGTTGTTCACTCGCCCCTCCAGACCCCCGCTCACGCTAGGGCAGCCGCACTGCCGCGCGCGGCCCAATCCCTAACAAGCCATCCGTATTCCGGGCGTGAGCGGGCGTGAGCGGGCGTGATCGAACAGGGTTCCTGTTCGGGTGATCCTTGGGGCATCGGCTCGTTAGCCAGGGCTTCGCGGTGCCCATGGAATCCGAACTCAACCTGCACGATGATCGCCCCCGGCGCTTGGCCAGTTGTAGGGGCTGAAGCCCCCAAGCGCGCCAGGAGCGCACGCGTCCCTGAGTTCGGGGAGCGCCGGGGCCGTGCTCGTCAGATCGCTGACCACCTGGCTGACACAGCGCCGGGCAGACGTGAAGGTGACCGTCACGGCTGCGGGCGGCCGACGGGTGAGCGTTGACGTGCGCCGGACGTCGAGGCAGTCGTCAGGGAGATCAGCGCCTCGCCGAGCCTCCCGCGTCCGGTGAAGAGTGACCGACGATCCGGGCAACCAGCGCGCCGTCGGTGCGGCACTGGTACGGGACGCCAGTGAGGCAGGCGACATGCTGCTGGTCTACTACGCGGGCCACGGACTCCTGGACGACGACGGCCGGCTGTACCTGGCGCGGACCGGCACCGATCCGGCCCGGCCGGGTTTCACCTCGGTACCACTGGAACTCGTCCAACGGGACCTGGCCCGCGCCCGCGCCGGTGCACGCATCACCGCAGCCCTGCTCGACGCGCTCGCGCAGGAGGAACCGCTCACCCTCGACGGCATTTATCGACAGGTGGACCGCGAACTGGCCGGCTTGGGCCTGCCACGGCCGCAACGCCGCTCCGTCAACGCGGTCGGCGACGAGTACGTCCTCGTCCGCTGGGCTACGTCAACTTCTGCAAGCTCAGCGACATCGGCGCCGGCGAGCACAGCCTGAAGGAGGCCGTAGTGGGCGTCGCGGGCAAGACAGCGTTCCGCAGCGACCGCGAGCTGATCGAGCAAGGCCACAGACTCGCCTCGCCGCCCCCCCTGATCAGATGATCAGAAGGCAGGCCATGGTCCCGCCGGGCTCGAGCAGCGGTCTGCGCCCGCCCGCCAAGACCCCCACGGTGCAGGATGCACTGCGCCCGGGACCGCGGCGATCGGCGTCGCCCGCACCCGCCGAAAGCCCGCCCGGCCGATGACCCCCGACACGACCCGGCGCTGCCCCACCCACCTGCGCACTGGAGCCGCTCCCCCGTGCGGGCGTCAGGTCACGGTGGGCCAGGTCCGCAGCAGAGCGGCGATCCGCTCGGCGGTGCAGCCGGGGTCGAGGAGCAGGTCCTTGAGGGCGATCGCATCCTCACGGGTTGGCTTGACCGGGATGCCCACTGCCTCGAGGTACATGACTCCGGTCGCCGCAGCGACGGCCATGTTCGAGCGCTCCAGCCAGCGGCACCGGCCCAGCGTATGCACCAGGGCAGCAGCCTTGGCGTAAGGGCCGTCATAGACAGGCTGCTCGAACAGTTCGGCCCGGTGACGGGCAACCGCCGAGACCGGGACACCATAGTCGTCGGGGGCCGGATCGTTGGCGCCGGCGGCCTCGGCGACCTGCAGAATCCAGGGGACGTCGATGTTCAGATCCATCAGGCCGCGCGCACTCCCCGCGGCTCCTGGGCTGCCTCAGCATCATCGAAGACCGCCTGGTGCTCGGCAAGGAAGCGCGCGGCCGCGTCCACCGCACGGGCACGCAGACCACTGGCATCGTCCTGCACGAGCCGGGCCAGGTAGTCCCCGACACTCAGGCCCAGATCAGCAGCCCGCTTCTTCGCAAGCTCCGCTACGTCCTCGTCCACGCGTGCACCCAGCTGTATCTTCGCCATCCACGCATGGTAACAGTTGTTACCACCGTCCGTCCCGCTTGCGCACGCAGCAGCCCCCTCCCACCCCTCGTGAAGATCGGCAAGAGGGGAGACAAACCCTCCCCCTGTCACCACCTGGCGGCTCTCCGGAAGCACACGGTCAGTAACGCTCCGGGGCGCCCACCGGCGGCTCGGGGTGCTCGGAGCGGATCTCCGGCTCCAGACCCTGCGCGGGGGTGGTGCGGAGCCGCCCGACGTCCACGCGCCAGGCTTCGAAGGCCAGCGTCGTCGCCGTCACCACGGCCAGCCCGAGCAGCCAGCCCCCGACCACGTCGCTCACCCAGTGCACCCCGAGCGCCACGCGCGTGTAGCCCACACCCACCACCGAGACCGCCGCGAGCGCCCACGGCAGCGGACGCCGGCGGCGGGGCACCAGCGGCAGCAGGGCCAGCAGCAGCACCGCGCAGGAGGTGGTGGCCGTCATGGCGTGCCCGGAGGGGAAGGAGAACCCGGGCGCGTGGGAGACCGGGTCGGGCAGGTGCGGCCGGGCACGTGCGACCACGTTCTTCACCAGCAGACCGAGCAGGCCGCCGGCCGTCGCGGTGACGGCCGCCCACAGCGCCAGCCGTACGGCGCCGCGCACGAGGAGCCACACCACCAGCACCGCCACGAGCAGCCGCATCGTCACCGGGGCCCACACCACATGGGTCAGGAAGTCGAGCACCCGCACCCACGCGGGATGCTCCAGCGCCGCCGTGTGGAGCCGCTCGGCCGTCCCGTGGTCCAGCCGACGCAGCGGTGCCCACTGCGACTCCACCAGCACCAGGGCGAGCGCGAAGGGCACCGACACGAGGGCGGTCGCGGCCACCGTCGTCAGCAGCCGTGCGCCGAACCGGGTGTCGGGCCCCGACCGGCCGGGGACGAGCCGGGCGAGGAGACGCCTCGGGGTGGAATGCCGTGCCGTGCGTGCCATGGTCGTCGTGCTTCCTTTCAGGTGTTCTCCGCCGCGCGTCGGGGCCGTCCCACCGAGCGGGACCGGGCGCGCCCCGCGTTCAGACGCCGGGATCCTCCGTGACCGGTTCGGTCACCCCGGCCCGTACGGCCTCCAGCTGCGCGGCGAAGGCCAGCCCCAGGAACAGGGCCATGGAGGTCAGGTAGGACCACAGCAGCAGGGACACGAACGCGCTGAGGGGCCCGTACACGGTGGCGAAGGAGCCGTTGGCGCCGACGTACAGGCTCAGCCCCCACGTCGCCAGCAGCCACAGCACCAGGTACACCGTCGCCCCGAAGGCCAGCCAGGTGTAGCCGGGCTGGGTGCGGCGGGGTGAGAGGCGGAAGATGGCGCTGGTGGCCAGGAGGGCCAGCAGGACGCCCACGGGCCAGCGCAGCAGGTCCCAGGCGCGGATGGTGCCCGGGCTGAGGTGGTACACCTCGGCCACGGCCCGGCTGAGGTGCGCGCCGAGGACGGTGACGGCGAAGCTGAGTCCGAGCGGCAGGCCTGCGAGCACCGACATGACCAGCCCTCGGGTGTACTTGTGCAGGAACGGCCGGTCGCGTTCGTTTCCGTAGATGCGGTTCGCGCCCCGCTCCACCTGGCACAGGGCGGTGGTCACGTTCACGACGGAGAACAGCAGGCCCAGCCAGAGGGCGGCCTGGCTTCCGTCCCCCGGCCGGTGCCGGCTCTGCGCCAGGGCGTCGTCCACCATCTCCTGGCTCGGCCCGCTCGCCAGCCTCCGTATCGTCAGCTCCGCTATTCGCCCGATGGCCTCGGTGTGCAGCGCGTCGGACAGTCCGATGACCGCGATGGCCAGCGGGACGATGGACAGGACCGTCTGCAGGGCCAGCGCCCTGGAGTGGCTGAAGCCGTCGGCGTACCGGAAGCGGATGAAGGAGTCCCGTACGAGGCTCCACCCGCCGTGGCGCCGCAGCGCGGCCACGGCCTCCTCGGCGGAGAGCTCCTCGCCCTCCACGTCCAGCTCGGCCGGCACCGCCGCCACGTCCTGGCGTTGCGGTACCCGTGTCGCGGTTCCCATGCCCGTCACCCCTGTCGAAGTCGCTTCTCCTCAACCCGGCTCAGCCGCCGGCGGTGTGCGCGGCCGGCTCGGCGTGACCCGCTTCCCCGGCGGCGTCCCCGGCCGCGGCCGTACGCCCCTGCTCCCCCGGTGTGCACGGCGTGCGCGGCGGGAGCCAGATGCGCAGCGCGCCCGGTTCCACCTCCGCGCTCAGCCGGGTGCCGGTGCCGATGACGTCGCCGTCGAGCTCGCGCGGCTGGGGCCGGGCGAAGCGGATGTCGACGTGTACGGCGCTGAAGTACTCCAGCGCGCCGCCCGCCACGGTGCCGTACGCGCCGCCGGGCCCGGGCTCCGCCCGGCCGGGCAGCACGCGCGCCCCCAGATGCCCGGCCGCCGCGAGCCAGCCACGGGCTCCGCGAGGATCGAGCAGCACCACCTCCAGCCGACCGCTGTCGGGCCGGGCGTCGGGCAGCAGCGGCAGGCCACCCTGCAGACTGCCGACGTTGCCGATGACGACCATGCGGGCGCGGCGCTCCCGTACGGGGCCCCCGTCCAGGCGGATCGACAGGCGCATCCGGGGATCGCCGAGGTGGCGGACGGCCGACAGCACGTACGCGGCCCAGCCGAGGCGCTCCTTCACCCGCTCGGAGGCGTCGCCGACCATGGCGGCGTCGAAGCCGGCTCCCGCCATGACGGTGAAGCGGGCGGAACCGAACCCGTCGGCCCGGATCCGGCCCACGTCGATCCGCCCGGTCTCCCCGGACAGGGCCGCCTCCAGCGCTTCCGCCGGATCGGCGGGCAGCCGCAGGTTGCGCGCGAGCAGGTTGCCGGTGCCACAGGGGACCACCGCGAGCGGGATCCCGGTGCCGGCCAGCAGGTCGGCGCAGGCACGTACGGTGCCGTCCCCGCCGCAGACCACGACGAGGGCGGTGTCGTCTTCGGCGATCCGCTCGGCGAGTCCGCCGGCGGCGTGTTCGGCGGACGTCGCCGTCCACGCCTGGTCGGTGTAGCCGTGACGGCGCAGGATGTCCCGCACGTGCTCGGCCAGTTCGGCTCCGCAGCCGTGCGGGTGGCGCACCACCACGGCCCGCCGGGGTGCCCCGTCGGGGGAGGCGGGGCGGGCGGCCGGGAGCCGGTCCGCCGGGACGGTACCGAAGGCGGCATGCGCGAGCGGCCGGGGCCGAGCGGGCAGCAGCAGTGCGTGCGTCATGACGAGCAGGGTGCAGGCGCCGTTGAGCAGGCCGCCCACCACGTCGGAGGGATGGTGCATCCCCCGGTAGACCCGGGAGAACGCCACGAGCAGCGGAATCAGAAGCAGGGCGGCGACCAGGGCGTGCCGCAGCCATGACCGCTCGCCGCGCGGACGGAGGGCGACGAGGACGGCAAGGCCGCCGAACAGGGCCACCGACGCGCCGACATGCCCGGAGGGGAAGCTGGAGGTCGGCGGGGCGGCGTCCAGTGGGGGCACGTGCGGACGCGACCGTTCCACAACCAGGGTGACCAGCAGGAAGACCGCCGACTGCGCGGCCACGGCCCCGGCCAGGAACACCGCCTCCCGCAGCCATCGCCCCCGCGAGAACACCAGCATCGCGGCGACGGCGAGGGCGGTGAGGGTGATGATGCTCTGGGTGCCGGCCAGCAGGGACAACCACTCCGAGAAGGGCGTGGCGGGTCCGCCGCGGTGCGCGGCCAGGCTGCGGTTGATGCCGTCTTCCGCCGCCACCGGCCACTGGTCCGCGAGCGGGCCGGTGACCAACAGCCCCACGCCGACAACGAGGGCGGTCTGTAGCGGCAGCAGCCACAGTACGGGGAGGCTGCCGGGTCTTGCGGGCGCGCTGCGTTCAGGTTTCATTGACGACGTGTAACCCGCTGCGGGCCGCTCATGCGTGTGCATTGGTGCTCAGTGCGCCGGCGCCGTGGCGGCGCGGCGGACGGGGATGTCACCCATCGCTTTCCCTCCCGGTTTCCCGCCCGGGCTCCCGACCCCTGGACCCCGTGCCCCGCCGGCCCGCTGGCGGGGAGTCAGTGGGCCCGGTTGCGGCGTACGAGGGAGGCGTTCAAGGCCGTTGACCTCCTCGGACGGGTCGCCTCTGCCCTCGCCCGCGACTACGTCGCCGGCCTCACCACCACCCTTGAGGCGCCGCCCTAGCGGCGGGGGCGCCTTCGTCGCGCGGTGCGCGTTGGCCAGCCGATGGTCCGGTCGGGCGGCGTCATTCTCGACGAGGGCCTCGTCCAGATCGCAGACGGCGTTCCGGGCGCCGGTCGGGAGCCCCGCGAGGGAGGTGACCTGGCCGGCGGGCCGGCGCAGACCGGCTGCGTCCTCGCGGGCCCAGCCGGTCACGGCGCGGTCAGCGGCGCGTGAATCGCGCGTGGCCTGGACGCGCTGCTCGCCGGTGCTTCGTCGGCGCCGGGGCGCAGTCGCAGGTAGCGGCGCTCGGCGGCCTGACGGCCGGCCACCCCGAGCGGGCCGGAGAGGCAGCCCAGCTCGCGCCCCGGCTGCGGGCGCTTTCGATCAGCACGCTCTCCCAGCCGGCGAGCTGTTCGCGGAACTCGCGCAGCATCAGCAAGGCAGCCAGAGCCGGGTGCGGGCCCGCGGCCGACTCGGCGTCGCTGTGGACGCTGCAGATCCCGCGGGCGGCTGCTGCGCGTCCCTCACGGCCTGGTCGATGGCCTCCAGGGCTGCGGCGGCGGCAAGGAAGGAGACCTGGGCGGCCGGTCGGGGCGACCTCATTCAGGGCGCTCTCCGCAGCTTGTCATCCTTCTGATGACTGCCTGCTTGTCATCGTTTCGACGACATGTTACAACGGGAGCACGTGGAAGCGCATTGGCAGTTCCTGCCTGAACCACATGGAGGTCTTTCGAGATGTTGATGCGCACCGACCCGTTCCGCGAGATGGACCGGCTCTTCCAGCAGCTGTCGGGTACGACCGGAACCTGGTCGAAGCCGGCCGTGATGCCCATGGACGCCTACCGGGAGGGCGACGCGTACGTGATCGCCTTCGACCTCCCTGGAGTGAGCACCGAGGCGATCGACATCGACGTCGAGCGGAACATGCTGACCGTCAAGGCGGAGCGCCGTCCGGCCGCCAAGGACGACACCGTGCAGATGGAGCTCTCCGAGCGGCCGCTCGGTGTCTTCTCCCGCCAGATCATGCTGGCCGACACCCTCGACACCGAGCACATCGAAGCCGACTACGACGCGGGGGTCCTGACCCTGCGGATCCCGATCGCCGAGCGCGCCAAGCCCCGCAAGATCGCCGTCAGCGGCGAGTCGGGCCGCAAGCAGATCTCCGGCTGAACGACCCCCGTACCAGCGGCGGAGGACGGAGGAAACCGGCCCCTCCGGCACCCCGTCCTCCGCAGCTCCCCTGCTCTGGAGGTGACGCGATGCCGATACGCCAGGAGGCGTTCGTGGACCACGTCCGGGAACGCGGCGAGTACCGGAGCCAGGCGGAAGCCGAACGAGCGGCCCGTGTGGTCCTGGCCCTGCTGGGCGCACACCTGGTGGGAACCGTGCGCGCCGAGCTCGCCGCCCGTCTTCCCGAGACGTACGCCCTGATCCTCCTCAACCCACTGCAGGCCGCCGAACCGCTCTCACCCGAACGCTTCGTCCGGGCGACCGCGGCCTGGATCGAAGGCGCCACCGAGAAGACAGCTCTGTGGGACATCGGCGCGGTCCTCAGCGCCGTGGCCGCGGCGGCAGGAGACGACCTCATGCGCGAAATCCTGCTCCAGCTCCCACCCGGCTACGACCTCCTCTTCGGCCATCCCCAGCCCACCTGACCGCCCGGATCCCGGTGACGGACGGCGGCACGGTCACCGTGCTGGCACACGGACCGCGCCGCCCTGCCCGGCGGGGGATCAGCCCCCGATGGGCCGGAAGATCCCGCCCGGAATGACCACCGGACGGTCGATCGCCTTGAAGCGGTACTCCATGCTCACGTCGTCGATCAGGAACGGCATCCGGTTCGCCGCGTCCTCGATCACCGTGAAGCTGATGTTCACCTTCTGCGGAGACGAGCTGTAGAAGGCGCCGGGCAGCGTGACCGTCACCTTCTCGTAAGAACCGTCGGTTCCTGCCTTGTTCATGCGGTCGTGCAGCTCGTAGGGCGTGCCGTCCTCCGCGGTGGCCTCCACGATCAGCTGACGGAAGCCGAAGCTGCTCGCCGAAGCCGCATGGACCACGTCGCTGCGCACCCAGAACGACAGCACCGGAACCCGGTACGCCGGGACCGTGACCTGCTGCGAGATGCGGCTCATGCCGGTCAGGCCCTGGCCGCCCAGCTCCGCCTTGCCGGTGCCCGAGTGGGCCGGCCACGCGGAGGCGTTGTTGATGGGGTGCCCTGCGAACGGGGTCACCTTCTCGTTCCAGGACGCGTTGCCGCTCTCGAAGCCGGGGTTCGCGATCTCGGACGTGCCCGCGCTGGCGCTCGGTGCGGCCATGAACGTGCCCGTGACCGCGACGGCGGTGGCGGCGGCGAGAATGCTCGCTCTCCGCGCTCTCTTTCTCATGGTTCTCCTGGCTGTTTACCTGATTCCGAACGGGACGCGCCGCAACAGCCGGGCGGCGACCCCGTGCCCCCTTGACGGCATGTCAAGGGGGTGATGCGGCGGGCCCTGCCCGCGAGTACGGTGGTCAGCCGTCTCAACCGCGGCGCACACTGTAACGCCTCGGTGTGACAGTCCGGCCAGGAGTCCCCGCCGGGGAGGGCAACATGGCGATCCCGCGGCCCGGCGGCGGAGGGTCAACGGCCCCCAAGACCGCCGCTGGATCCCGAACACGGGCCGGATCATCGACGAGCGCCCTACGACGGCCGGGTCGACTGTCTGCATCCCGGAACGGGGGCTCACCGCACTGGGCGTTCCCGGTGGGCCCTATCATGACCCCGCTGCGGACCGGGCACTGTTCGGCGCTGCGTTCAGGTTTACGTTGCAGTGCGGCACAGCTCTACGACTACGACACCCACATCAACGACCCCTCGTTCGCAGGGTCGGGAACCGGCCACGGCGCGTGCCGTGTCCCGTCGGGTGGTGGCCCACACGGGGGGACGGGAAATGCAGGCATGGGTGGTCCCCGGTTACACGGAGACCAGAGAACTCGGCTCGGGCGGCAGCGGCCGCGTGGTGCTCGCCGTGCACGAGGGGACGGGAATTCCCGTCGCGGTGAAGTACCTCAGCGACCGCCTCCGCAGCGATCCGGCGTTCGTGCGGGAGTTCCGCGGGGAGGCTCGGCTGCTCGGGGCGCTGCACTCGCCGTACGTGGTCGGGCTCTACGAGTACGTGGAGGCTCCGGACGGCGCCGCCATCGTGATGGAACTGGTGGACGGCATCGCCCTGCGCGAGCTGCTCAAGCAGTCGGGCCGGACCGGCCCCGAGGCGGCGCTGGTCGTGCTCAAGGGCTCCCTGCTGGGCCTGGCGGCCGCGCACCGGGCCGGGGTCGTGCACCGCGACTACAAGCCGGAGAACGTGCTGGTCGCGGCCGACGGCTCCTCGAAGCTGGTGGACTTCGGCATCGCCGCGGGCCGCGACACCACGCCCGGGGTGGCGGGCACGCCCGCCTACATGGCGCCGGAGCAGTGGCAGGGCCGGCCGGCCTCACCGGCGGCCGATGTGTATGCGGCGACGGCGACCTTCTTCGAGTGCCTGACCGGGCGGAAGCCCTACGGCGGTGGCAACTTCGCGGAGCTGGCGCTCCAGCACATCGAGGCCCCGGTCCCGGACGCCGAGGCCCCCGAGCCGGTGCGTTCACTGATCCGCCGGGGCTTGGCGAAGCGGCCCGAGGAACGCCCGGAGAACGCCGAGGCGTTCGTGGCGGAGCTGGAGAGCATCGCCTGCGCGGCGTACGGGCCGGACTGGGAGGAGCGCGGGCAGCGCAAGCTCGCGGCACTGGCCGCACTGCTGCCGCTGCTGTTCCCGTCGGCGGCCGGGACACCGGCGTCCACCACGGCCTTCGCCACGACCTCGCTGTGGGCGCCCGGGCGGCGCGGCTGGCTGGGCGCCGGCGTGGCGCTGGTGCTGGGCGCGCTGCTGATCTTCACGCAGGCGTCGGCCACCGACCGGGTGGGCGAGCCGACGGAGCTGAGCGCGTTCGCGACGACCAGCGCGGCCCCTCCGGGGACGGGTCCGACCGGGTCGGCCGCTCCGTCGGGATCGCCGTCCGGGTCCCCGTCGTCGTCGGCGTCCGCGAGCCCGTCCGCTGCGGCTTCCGCCTCGGCTTCCCCGTCCGCTTCCTCGTCTCCTACGACGACCCCGGGCGCACCGGCCACCCCGACGCCCGCGACTCCCACGCCGACAGGGAAGCCGCCGACCATGCCTCCGGCGTCGCCTGCGGTGACCGTGAAGGCGGTGCGGGTCAGCTCGTTCCGGCAGACCGGCTTCACGGCGGCGCAGGTGACGCTGGCCGTCGACGCCAGCGGTCCGGCGACCGTCCGGCTGGAGTGGTTCAGCAGCAGCTCCCCGGGCACGCTGGGCGCGGCCGAGGGCTCCACGACGTTCTCCTCCGCCACCGCGGCGAATACCAGGACCCTCACCTTCGCGGGGCAGGGCTGCTACTGGCACGTGCGGGCCACCACGACTCCCCCGGCGAGCAGCGGAGCCGCGACGGCCTACCTGACGATCTCCAGGTGCCAGATCCGATGAGCCACGACGACTACAGCGCCACCGTCCTCGGCACCCATTGGGTCAGCGGGTCGCCGGGGCCGACGGGCGTCACCCCCTCTCAGGCGGGCACTGTCGCCGCGCAGGCAGGCACTGTCTCCGCACAGCTCGGCGCGACTCTCGTGGAGACGCCCGTTGCCCCCGGGCCGGGCGACGTCGATCCGGCCCCGGTTCAGCCTGCCGTACAGAGCGCCGTGCCCACGGCGGTGTTCGGGTGTGAGCGCGAGGTCGACCAGCGTCCCCACCGGCCCGTGCGTGCAGAGCAACGCGTCGCCCCGCGAAGTCAGACACACGTACAGCTCCGACCGGAAGCGTGATACTTCCGTGAACGTATCCCGGGGAGCGCCCCGGTGCCCCAGACTCACGGCCACGGCTTCGCGCTGATCCACTCTGTGACGGAGCAGAGGATCACGCGAAGGCCGCCTACATGTCGCTGAACTGCAAAAACGCCGACCAGGTTCGAGCCGCGTTCGACTCCGGACCATGAATTGCAAGCTGATGGTCCCGGCCGACGTCACCATTGCGGCGGCCTGGCACCCACTGGAGCCACTTCGTCCGGCGACGGCCGCGAGGGCGCCGGCGGCGGTGAACAACGCACTGCGCCGCCAGTCGTTGCACACCGCATCGCGGGCCGACGAAGCAGCTCTCCAACGGAGCTGCGACACTTCGGCGGTGCCACCGCGCGCCCAGGGCCGGGCACGGCTCCTCACGGTGCCTGCCCGTACGGACGTGGCGGCAACGGAACCGCGGTCGGCTCCAACCGGATGGTCTGGGCTGAGTCCCTGAAACCGACCGGAGGACCGATGCTCGGGCACATAGAGCGGGCCGCGGGTGAGCGGAACAGTGGAAGGATTGCAAGGGTGATGGCAACAACCAACGACATCGAGAAGGCGGCCGGCGTGCTGCGCGCCGGGGGCCTGGTGGCCCTTCCGACCGAGACCGTCTACGGTCTGGGCGCCAACGCCGAGGATCCCGCCGCTGTCTCGCGGATCTTCCAGGTCAAGGGGCGTCCGCCCTCCCATCCGCTGATCGTCCACCTCGGCGGCGCGGAGCAGCTGGACGACTGGGTGGAGGAGGTGTCCACGACGGCGCGCCTGCTGGCCGAACGCTTCTGGCCCGGGCCGCTGACGCTGGTGCTGCGGCGTGGTCGCCGAGTGCCGCTGGAGGCGACGGGCGGACTGGAGACGGTGGCGGTGCGTGTGCCCGACCACCCCGTGGCGCTCGCGCTGCTGTCGGCGTTCGGCGGCGGCATCACGGCTCCGTCCGCCAACCGCTTCGGATCGGTGAGCCCCACCACGGCCGATCACGTCCGTGCCGAGCTCGGTGACGCGGTCGACTTCGTCCTGGACGGCGGTTCCTGCCAAGTCGGTGTGGAGTCGACCATCGTCGACGTCACGGGCGAGATCCCGGCCATCCTGCGGCCCGGCGGGGTCACCCGCGAGGACCTCGAAGCGGCGGTCGGGTATCGGCTGACGGTCCCTTCCACGAGCACCGTCCGGGTGCCCGGCCAGCACCCGTCCCACTACGCCCCCCGCGCGCGGGTCGTCCTCGTCGCACCGGAGAAGGTCATCGCCGAAGCCGAGCTGGCCCACGAGCTCGGGCACCGGGTCGGCGTTCTCCTCCCGCCCGCCTCCGCCGGCACCCCGGTCAAGGCGCACGCGGTGGTGGCCCTGCCCGCCTCGGCGGCCGCCTACGCGCGCGGCCTGTACGGCTTCCTGCGCCGGCTCGACCAGCAGGGCTGCGACCTCATCGTCGCCTCCCTGCCGGCCGAGGAGGGGCTGGGGCTCGCCATCGCCAACCGGCTCCGCCGCGCCGCAGGCCCCCGCCCCGCCGTGTGAACCGGCCCCGGCGCGAGGCCGGACGGTCAGGACTCGGTGGCCGCCGCTTCGAGGCCGCGGGTGGTGACGAGCTGGGCGCTGCCGTCGGCCAGGCGGTAGGACATCCCCACCACGCCGAGCCGGCCGGCGGCCACGGCCTCGGCCAGGACTCGGGAGCGCTCCAGCAGCAGGTCCACGGTGTGCTCGATGTGCTCGGCCAGTATCTCCTCGGCGCTCTCGCGTCCCGCGGCGCGGGCAGCCAGCACGCTCGGGGTCACCCGTTCGACCACGTCCCGGACGAAGCCGCCCGGCGTCCGGCCGTCCTCGAGGGCGGAGCAGGCCGCGGCGACCGCGCCGCACGAGTCGTGGCCCAGGACGACGACCAGCGGCGCGTTCAGGACGCTCACGCCGAACTCGATGGACCCCAGCACCTCGGTACCGGCGACGTGCCCGGCGGTGCGGACCACGAACAGGTCGCCCAGACCGCGGTCGAAGATGATCTCGGCGGCCAGGCGGGAATCGGAGCAGCCGAACAGCACGGCGAACGGCCGCTGGGACGGCGCGGTCTCGGTACGGCGGACGGCGTCCTGGTTCGGGTGCTCAGGAGTGCCCGCGACGAAGCGCTGGTTGCCGGATATCAGCAGGTCGAAGGCGTCACGGGGCGTCGGAGTCTGGATCTCGGTCATGGCTGGCAGCCTACGAGGCGACGCCATTCCCCGCACCACCTGGTCCCCCACCACCATGCGCGCAGGCTACGCTTACGGCTCGCACGGCACCCCAAGCGGCAAAGCAGCCCTCGACGCACACCGCAGCGCGCGGCGCAGCTGCCGCGCCCCGTAGCGCCAGCCGACCGCGTCTGGGGCAAGCGAAGCGCCTGGCCTCGGCCGTCCTCCACGCCAGCGCAACGAGCCGGGACGCGGCGCGCGATGTCGGCCAACGGAGGTTGGCGCTACCTCCGGCGGGGAGCAGGCTTTGGGAGGCAGCGTTGTCGCCCTTCCGGCAGGGCTGTGAGCGGGGGCATCCCGTGCCCGGGGGCCGGCCTTCGCCGGGGGGAAAGGAACGTCTACGGTGACGGCTGTCCATTCGACGGTCTGCTCGGTACCGGCCCAGCCGCAGGAGCATTCCGCGCGCAGCACCGCGGCTTCCTCACGGAGCGCCCGCAGGCCTTCGGTCAACCGGCCGCGTGCCGGAACAGCCGCCCTCCCGCGCAACGGGAGTGGACCGGTCCTGACGCTGGTGTGTGGGCGGGCATCGCGAGTGCGTAACGGACGGCCCGACGCCGTAGCGCCCCGCATCCGGAAGAGCAGCGGGGGCGGCACCCGTCACCCGGTCGCGCATCCAAACCCTTAAAGGCTCGTCGGTTAACGAATCGCAACGGGGATTGCGACGGCAGCTGTGCTGTGCGCGACCACCGTGGCTGCCGCGGCGCCGGCGACGGCGGCCACGCCTGAGTCGGTGTCCCGGGCAGCAGCGTCCGCCTGCAGCAAGTGGTACGACAATGCCGGCCCCGGAGGAGCCAGGCGGTACCACGTCAAGTGCGCGGGCACCGGAGCGTACCTGCGGGTCTGGATCACCTGTGCCGACGGCAGCAAGCACACGAGCGTCTGGCGATTTGAGTACCAGAAGGCCGAGTGCCCCAGCGGCGTGCGATCGGGGACCGGAGGCTGGCGCTGGAAGTACGTGTGACGACAGCGAAGTAGAGCCCTGTCCTACTGCAGACTCCGAGGGCGCGAAGGCCCGGTCTGCACCCGTGGTTGCACTGTCCATGGCTCCTCGGTGTTGCGTGACGTCGGTCCACGGCCTGCGAGGTGGCTCCGGCTGTCTCCGGACTACCGCCGCCGGCACGGTGGTGCCACGACCTCGGGGGGAGCGTCCCGCCTTGCGGTCCCGTGACCGGTCGGCGCAGGGCGTGACCGCTCCGTCTCCCGTGATCGGTCGAACCGCACGTCAGGCTGTGCAGGGCGGCTTGCCCAGGCTCCCCCCTCCCGGGTTTGCCCAGTCAGCTGGGGCCGGTCCCACGGCGGACTGGCAAGCCCCTGCCGGATGATCGCCGGCACCAGCTCAACACTGATGGCACGCGCGGCCTGAAGGGAGGTGTCGGTCAGCGCCGTGACCACGTGATGTCGGCGACCGACGAGAGGAAGTCCTCGGCGTCGAAGACCTCCCCCGGGGCGCGCATCCCGGAGGCAGTACCGCTCGGCAGTGTCCGGCCCGCGAGGATCCGGACGGCCGCCTCGGCGACCACCGGCGCGGTCACCGCGTAGATGTCCCGACCGACCGCGGACGCGGCGCGGCGCTCGGCCCCGCGCGTCACCACGACGTCGATCAGCCACGACTGCGCCGAACGGCCGTCCTCGGACACGGCGGTGGGCGCCGGAGTGCCCGGGTCCCGCAGGTCGGCCAGCGGCGCCTCGTTCATGAACGCCCGGACCTCGGGGGCCTTGAGGTGCCGCGAGATGGTGACCTGGTCGGCCGTCCCCAGCGCACGCACCGGCTGCGTACCCGCCGGCGCGGGGAAGTCCCAGTCCGCCGGAACGTCCTGGTTGTCGTCGAACGGCACCAGCCGACCGCCGCTCACCGTCACCCGCTTGCCCGCGCTGCGCGCCCCTGCCTTGCGGGTGCCGGCCGTCGGGTGCCAGCTGTCGAGCGCGAACGCCACGGAGATGTCGTCCGCGGCCGCCCAGTCGCCCATCGCCACGGTGGCCAGCAGGTCCGGCAGACCCCCGAAGAAGCCCAACGCGGGCAGGAACAGCAGACCGCTCCCCGCCAGCCGGTCCCGGTAGGTCTCGAAGCTGTGGCGGGTGACCGGTTGCTCGCCGGTGATGTCGATGTAGTGGATGCCGGCGCGCAGCGCAGCCTCGATCAGCGGTCCGGTGGTGTCGCCGAACGGGCCCGCGGCGTTGACCACCAGCGCGGCGCCCGCCACCAGCGCTTCCAGGGATCCGGGGTCGTCGACGGTGGCGACATGGGTGCGGGCGTAGGGGTGGACCTCGGCCAGGGCGGTCATGCGTTCCGGATTGCGGCCGCCGAGGGAGAGACCGAAGCCGCGCTCGTGGAACTCTTCGATGAGGAAGCGGGCCGTGTGGCCGTAGGCGCCGAAGATCGCGACAGTCTGCTGCGGTGTGTTCGTGTTCATGGCATCGATCCTGGGATCAACAGGCCGCTCGCACGAGTGTCGGAAAGGACGCCACCCGTACACTTTCGGACATGACTTTGGTGGTGATGCCCGTGTACGACGGGGCGATGCTCTTCGAGGCGGCCATCGCCCTGGAGATCTTCGGCGTGGACCGCCCGCACTTGGCCGACCCCTGGTACGAGTTCGCGGTCTGCGGACCGCAGGACGCCCGGCTGGGCGGCCTGCTGCGCGTCGACACCCCGCACGGGCTCGACGTACTCGCCCACGCCGACACCGTGATCGTGCCGTCCTGCGACGACATCGAGGCCGATCCGCCCGAAGACCTGCTGGAGGCGCTCCGTGACGCCTACCGGCGCGGCGCCCGTATCGCGTCGCTGTGCACCGGCTCGTTCGTCCTCGCCGCCGCCGGACTGCTGGACGGGCGCGAGGCCGCCACACACTGGTGGCACGCGGCCCGGCTCGCAGAGCGCTACCCGCAAGTGCGCGTCAACGCCGATGTCCTCTACACCCACGACGGGCAGCTCCTCACCGCCGCGGGCAAGGCCGCCGCCCTCGACCTCAGTCTCCACCTGGTGCGCCTCGACCACGGCACCGCAGTTGCCAACGCGCTCGCCCGCATCCTGGTCGTGCCGCCGCACCGCGCCGGCGGCCAGGCCCAGTACATCGCCGCGCCCGTCCCGGCTCGAAGCGGTGACGGATTCGCCGACCTGCAGGACTGGGCCCTCGACCGGCTGCACCAGCCGTTGACCGTACAGGACCTGGCCGACCGCGCGGGCATGAGTACCCGGCACCTGACGCGGCTATTCCACCAGAGCACCGGCCTGACGCCGCTGCGCTGGCTGCACGCTCAGCGCATCAGGCGGGCGCAGGAACTCCTGGAGACCACCGACACGCCCGTCGAACGGATCGCCGTGCACACCGGCATGGGCACGGCCACCACCCTGCGCCGACACTTCAGCCGCGCGGTCGGAGTGCCCCCGGACACGTACCGGCGCACCTTCCGCGGCCAAGACAGCCCATGACCCATCCGAACCCCCGGAAGCCCACAGACCAGAACCCCGCAGCAGCCGACGGCTGCCCGAAGCGGCGGGGTAGATGGACGACCGATGCCATCAATATTCGTGGTCCAGCCGAGGTAAGCCGAAGGGTCACGGGATGATCTTGGTCTCCTGAGCGTTCCTCGTCACCTCACGGCCCAGCCGTCGTCGGCGCATCCGCGGCTCAAGCGGCGCCCTTCTCGTCGTTGGTCTGGAAGGTGATGACGTCGACTTCGTCGGTTCCCGCCAGATCTGGGTAGTGGCCCTTGAGGGCTTCCCGGAGTTCGGCTGCGGTCGTCAGCCCTTCAGCTTGGGCGTCCTGGTTGGTGAGGTCGCTGACCAGGCAGTGCCTGATGCCGGTCACCTCTGCCGACAGGACGACTTCCGGGTCGCTCTCGAATACCAGTCTTGCCGGGCCGAGCTGCGCCGGGTCCCGGAAGCGGGTGGTCTTGGTCTTGGCGCCGGAGCGGACGACGTCGAGGTAGCGGGGGTTGAACCGAATGATCGGGGGACCGGCCGTCTCGGGGTCTTGGTAGAGCGATGGGTCGAGACCGTTCATGCCCGCCTCCGGGGTCCATCGTTGAGCGAGCGGCATCAGGTCGGCGGCGAGCACGGACCTGAGCCCTGCGGGGGTGGGCACGATGACGCGCATGGTGGGGTAATAGTCCACGAAGACCTGCCGATCGCGCCCGCACGGGCCGATGACCCCGCGCCCGTGGTTTCCCACGGCGACAATGCAGCGCATATGGCGGGCGCCCTGGGCCCGCGCAGCTCCCAGAGCCACGAGTTCGGCGCAGGGCCCGCCGGTGAAGTGGTAGAGGTTCACGCCGGCGAACATCCGGTAGTCGGCGGCCATGACCGCGGCGCCCACCGTGTGGATCCCCTCTTCATCGGGCCCGGCGTCGGTATGCGCGTCTATGGTGCGGCGTGCCAGCTCCACGAGCTCACGCTCGTCATCATCGAGAGCTCGTGCGGATGACGGGACGTACACCTCTTCGCCCTTCCCTTCCTTCAGCAGTCGCCCAAGATCATTCCACGCCAGGCAGGCGGGCTCCACAGGATTTCGGCTCGCCCTGGCCGGACCCTTGGA
Source organism: Streptomyces sp. NPDC032472 (assembly GCF_040636955.1). Classification (NCBI taxonomy): domain Bacteria; kingdom Bacillati; phylum Actinomycetota; class Actinomycetes; order Kitasatosporales; family Streptomycetaceae; genus Streptomyces; species Streptomyces sp. NPDC032472. The sequence goes on along the minus strand of NZ_JBEZVK010000062.1, from coordinate 13,056 downwards.
GGAGAACATCGTCAGAGGCCGTCCGCTGGAAGGCGAAGCGCGCTGTCGTAGGGGCCGGGCGGGATGTGGAGGGTGGCGGTGTCGTGGTCGCCGAAGTGCAGCACGTTGTCTCTGGGGTGCGGGCTGAGCGCGGCGATGTCGTCGGGGCGCCTCGCTCGCCACCCTCGTGCCCGCCGCGGTGGCCCCGAACCTGGCCGTCGCGGACGGCGACTGCGGCATCGGCTACTGGCCCGACTCGGACTACGCGGGCGGTTGCGGCTGGACCATGTCGTCGGAGATCAACCGGAGCGGCGGCGGCTACGGCGACGCGTACAACATGGCGCAGGTCATCGTCGTGGGGACCCGACAGCCCGTCACCCGCCCATACCGTTCCCAGCGCGGAGCCGACTGGCCGTGGAGCACCAGACCATCACGTACATGGTGAGCACCGGCAGCTCCGTCGAGTTCGTGAATGTCACCGCTCCGACGTCCACCGTCTCCGGGGTCCCTTGCTGACGGCCACGCACCGACCGCGCACGGGCCGGTACGACGGGGTGCGACCCGCCGTACCGGCCTGTGCGCATGGTCTGGCCCGTACCCACGGTGCAGGCCGGCCGGAAGTCAACGGAGGCCGGCCGAGCGGCATCGGCTCCTGCGCGAGCAACGAGGCCAGCCGCAGGAACCCGCAGCGCCGGCGTCGCGGCCCGTTGCCGGCCCATGGCCGTCGGCTCAGCCCGGCGGTCAGGGCTCTTTGCCTGCCAGCACCCGGTCGGCCAGGTGGTGCGGGCACCTCTTGTCGTGCCAGGTGACCGTCAGGCGTCCTTCCCAGGCCTCGAGAGTGCGCACGGCACCGGCAGCGGGGCGCGCCTTGCAGTAGGAGCACATGACGGCCTGCGGCTGAAGAGCGTCCACCCCCGACCGCTCCTTCCTCATCGTCCTTGGAACACCTGCGCTGGGTTTACCTCTACCAGACGTGCCCACGGTCCGCATCAGCTTCTGCGCGGGGAACTTCGCGTACATCCGCGGCCGCCCGAGGGTTCCGGGGCCGCCGTCCGCCGAAACGACTGAAGGGTCCGAAGCAGGCGCAGCCGGTCGTCGAGTGTGAAGCGGCCGATGCCGAACGCGTGGGTCTGCTCAGGCGTGTCCGTCATCGTCGTACGGCACATGCGCCGTGCAAGGCCCCCACGCGCGGCGCGCAGAACGCGACGCCGAAGCGAAGGTGTAGGGGGTTCCCTCATGCTTCGGCCGGTCCGACACGGCACGCTGAACCGGGCAACAGGCTGCCTCGGCGGCGAACCGAACAGAAGGACACCCATGAGACGTCTCTCCGTAATCCGCAACGCAGGGCGCGCAGTGCTCGCGTCGGGAATCGTCGCGGTGCTGCTGCCGGGCGGCGTCGCGCATGCCACGGATGCCGGACCGGGGCCGGCAGGCACTGCACCGATCAGCAACGCCGCCGACGGTGCGCCGTCGATCTCCGCCGACGGCCGCTACGTGGCTTTCACTTCGCCGGCAAGGGATCTGGTGGCCGGCGACACCAACCGGGCGAGCGACGTGTTCGTGCGCGACCGGCAGACCGGCGTCATCACCAGGGTCAGCGTCGACTCCGCGGGCAACCAGGCCGACAACGCGAGCCGGAATCCGTCGATCTCCGCCGACGGCCGCTACGTCACGTTCGAGTCCTCCGCGACGAACCTGGTGGCCGGTGACACCAACCGCTACCGCGACACTTTCGTGCACGACCTGCAGACCGGTGAGACGACCAGGGTCAGCGTCGGAAGCCACGGCGAGCAGAGCGACAGCGAGAGTTTCCATCCGTCGATCTCCGCCGACGGCCGGTTCGTCGCGCTCGACTCTCCCGCGTCGAACCTGGTGCCCGGCGACACCAACGACCTCCACGATGTCTTCGTACGCGACCGGCAGACCGGTGAGACGACCAGGGCCAGCGTCGATTCGAACGGTCGCCAGGGCGACGGCATCAGCCAACTGCCGTCGATTTCGGCAGACGGGCGTTACGTCGCCTTCTCCTCCGGTGCGAAGACACTGTCCCTGTTCCCCGACAACAACCGAGCGGACGACGTGTTCGTGCACGATCAGCTGACCGGACGCACCGACCGGATCAGCGTCGGTCCCGACGGCAACGAAGGCAATTCCGCCAGTCGCACGGCGACCATCTCGGCCGACGGCCGCTACGTCGCGTTCGAATCCACGGCGTCGAATCTGGTGGCGGGCGACACCGGCGGTTCGATCGACACCGACATCTTCCTGTACGACCGGGTGACCCGGACGACGACGCAGGTGAACCTTGGCCCCGATGGCTTGAGCGACGGCGGAACCCCCGGCCAGGAGCGGCCGACGCTCTCCGCCGACGGCCGCTACATCGCGTTCGTGTCCGGCGAGGGCAAGCTGGTGACCGGCGACACCAACTCAAGCTGGGACGTGTTCGTGCGCGACCGGGTGACCGCCACCACGACCAGGGTCAGTGTCGCCCATGACGGCTCGCAGAGCGACGGGTACAGCTACAGCCCCTCGATTTCGGCCGACGGCCACCACGTCGCCTTCACGACCAGCGCGACGAACCTGGGCGGTGACGGCACCAGCCGGAAGCCCAACCTGTACGTACGAGACCTCGGCGAATGAGTTGTCGGCCGCCGTGGTGTCCTCAATCACGCGCCGCGGCGGCCCACAGGCCGGCCAGTGCAGCACGGCCGGAGACGCCGACCTTCGCGTAGACCCGGCCCAGGTGGACTTCGATGGTCTTGGGACTCAAATGCAGCCGGAGGCCGATGTCCCGGTTGGTCAGCCCGTCCGAGACCAGGTTGACGATCTCGACCTCACGGGCGGTCAAGTCGAGCCGCTCGGCTCCGCTTTCGGGCCGGGGGCCGCGCGCATTCAGGCGCCGCTCCTCGCGCGCGACCTGCGGCAGGAACAGTTGCGCGTCACACCGGGTGAACAACGCGCGGGCGGACACGAGGTGCGCGCGGGCCTGGTCGATCGCCCCGACGCGGCCGAACGCCGCCGCGGCGAGCAAGTGCGCCCGCCCGGCCTCCACGGCCACCCCGATCCGGCCGAACATGCCGGCAGCGGCGACAGCGAGCGGTGCGGCTGCCGCCGGATCCGTTGGCAGCGTGGCGATCGCGCGGGCCTGCTGGGCGATGGCGGTGCGCAGCGGAAGCTCGAGCTGACCGGCCGCGACCTCCGCTCGTCCGGCCCATGCCGCGGCCGCGGCAACCCGGCCGGCCGCGACCTCCGCCTCCGTGAGTATCAGGTACACCAATGGCCTGGTGCGGAGGCCCACCGCGGGCAGCTCGGCCCCACCGCCACTGGTGAGCAGCAGCTCGATGCACGCGTGCGGATCACCCGAGTGCAGCATTGCCTGCGCCAGCATCGCCTCGGCCTGTCCACTGCGCCAGGAACTCATGGCCGTCACCTGGTCGTCGGCGACGACGGCCTCCTTGCCCAGACGGACCGCCTCGGACAGGTCACCGCGCCAGGTGGTGATCCAGCACCCGAAGGTCAACGCCATGACGCGCAGCTCCTCGCTGCCGGTGAGTTCCGCCGACTCCAGGCTGTCGTCGAAGCAGGTCGTTGCCGCCGCCAGCTCGCCGAGGTAGGCATGCACCATGCCGCGGATCGTGGTCAGCAGCGCGATCTTGTGGGACTGTCTGCTCGCGCGAGCCAGTTGCAGGCCGCGGCTCATGTGCCGGCTTGCCGCCGTGAGCCGGTCGGCGGAGACTTCCGACCAGCTCAGCCAGAACGCCGCATCGATGTCGCGGACCAGGTCGCTGTCGGGCAGCGCGTCCAGGAGTACGGCCGCCTCGTCCAGCCGGTCTGCCCGCCGGTCAATAAGCGTTGCGGCCGACAACGCCGTCGCCAGCAGCATCGGATCCCCGACTTTCCGTGCGGCGGCGATCGCCTCGGCCACCCGGTCATGTCCGTGCTCGCGTTCGACACTTTCACCGGCAACGAGCGCGACGAGCAGGACGGCCGCCGAGTGGGCGTCGACACCTTCGACGCGTTTCCACTCGCTGTGCAGCATCGCCCTGGCCTCGGTGTAGCGCCCGAGGATCTGCTCCACCGTCGCACAGGCCCGCGCTGTCTGTGCCCGGATCTGGGTGAGTTCGGCCGGCAGGAGTCGAAGCACCTCGTGCATGGTTTCCCTGGCCTGCCGCAGGTCGCCCGTGGCGCCGAGTACCTGTGCCAGCCGGCCGAGCAGGATCAGGCGCTGCGGCGTGGCCGAATCCGAGTCGGGGAGCAACCGGATGGCCGCCCGCAGGAAGTGCCCGGCGGTCGCCGGCGTCGTGTGCATCGTCGCCTCGGCCGCCTCGGTGAGCGCCGCCACCGCCTCGAGGTCACCGCGGACGGCGGATCGCTCCACGTGCCGGGCGAACTCGGCCGGCGGCGCGCCCCGGCTCCGGAGCGCCGACGCGGCCCGGCGGTGTGCCTGGAGCCGCCAGCCGGGGCCGGCGTCCTGGTAGGCGACGCTGCGCACCAGCGGATGCCGGTACCGGAACCGGCCGGTCGCGCCGTCCAGCCGGACCAGGTCGCGCTCGGCGAGCCGGTCGAGCGCGGCGAGCACGGACCCGGCGTCCATTTCCGCCGTTTCGGCGAGCGAATCAGCCTCGAAGTCGTCACCCACGACGGCGGCGGCGTGCGCGACGACCCGTTCTTGCGGGGTCAACGCGGCCAACTCGGCGGCGAGCACCGCGTGGACCGCCACCGGGATCGCCCCGTCGGGGTGGAGCGCCGCATCACCCACGGCGATACCCCGCTCACCGGCCCGCGCCAGGGCTTCCAGGTAGAACGGGTTTCCTCCACTGGCCTGGTAGAGCTCTTCCCGCCGGGAACGGCCCAGACCTTCCGGCATGACGTGGCCGGCATCGGCTTGGCTCAGCGGCCCGAGTTCCAGCAGCTCGACCACGCCGTCGGTCGCGGCGCGGGACAGCGCGTGCCACAGCCGCAGCGACGTCTGCCGGGGCCTGCCTGCCAATGCCAAGAGCAGCCGCGCCTGGGGCGGGTGGCGCAAGAGGTGGTCGAGGAGCTCGACCGAACCCTCGTCCGCCCAGTGCAGATCGTCGAAGACGAGCACCAGCCCGGACGGCTCGGCAACCAGCTCCAGCAACGCCCGAACCGCCCGGTGTAGCCGGTAACGCTCCGCATCGACCAGGTCGGCGGGGCCGGCGGCGGAAATCGCCGGGAACACGGTCGCGAGAAGTGCGAGCTGCTGTTGCCCGAGGGGGGCGAGGCGCTCTGGACCCAGCTCGGCGAGCCGGTCGTCCAGCGCGTTGACGAACACACCGAACGGGATGTGGGACTCGAACTCCGCCCCGCGTGCGCTGCGGACCGTCCATCCTGCTGTGCCCGCGAGCTTGCCCAGCTCCGTCAGCAGCCGGCTCTTGCCGATCCCCGGCTCGCCGGTGATCGCGACGCACCAGCCGGCACCTTCGCCCGCCAGCATCGCGCGCAGGATCGCCACTTCGCGCGCCCGGCCGGGAAATCCGTCGACGGTCTCCCTTCTTGCTTCGTCAGTCATGCTGGCGTCGACTCACTTTCCCTCCGCGACCAGGCGATGGTATCGGCGCCCACTCGCCCTCGGCAGGCGGCCCAGCTGACCGTTCCGGGGTGGTGGCGTCGCCGGCTCCGCCCTGCCGTCTGTCGGCACTGGTGCCCCCGGCCCGGGTACGGGCCAGGGTTCGCCACCGGCTCGACGGGGCCGCCGCCGCGGGATCGTGATCAGCGGAGGCTGACCGGCATCCCTCGGGCGAAGGGGCTGACACGTGATGAGGGATCTGCCGGCGGCGGCACTGGGCCCTGGTTCGCCGTGGACGCGGTGCTGCCCGGTCCGGTGCGGCCCGCGTGCGGGACGCCGGTGCCGCAGCGGCGCGCGGCAACCCCTGTGTGCTGTGCCGCGCGGTGAGATCAGTACCAGGCACGGAGAGGATGCGCATGAAGTCGATCACCACGGCGATGGTGGGCCGCGAGGACGAACAGGCGGAGCTCGTGGCGTTCGTGAAGTCCGCCACGGGTCAGGCCCTCGTCCTGCGGGGGGAGGCCGGCGTCGGCAAGAGTTCGCTGCTCGGCCGCGCCGCGGCGCTGGCGGAGCAGGAGGGCCACCTCGTCATCCGGGCCGCCGGAGTCGAGGCGGAGTCCGCGCTGCCCTACGCCGGGCTGCACCAGTTCCTTCATCCGCTGCTCCCCGACCTCGCGGGGCCGGACGACGGGACCCGGGCGGTGTTCGACGCCCTGTTCGGCGGAGTGCAGGGCGGCCCGCCGTCGGTCATGGCGCTCGGCATCGCCGTGCTCAACCTGCTGTCCCGCTCCGCCGCTCGGCGGCCCCTGCTCATGGTCCTCGACGACGGGCAATGGCTTGACGACTCCAGTGCCGACGTCTGCGGCTTCGTGGGCCGACGCCTGGCCGGCAGCGCGGTGAAGCTGCTGGTCGCCGTCCGCACCGACATCACGTCGCGCTTCGACACCGCAGCACTGCCCGAACTGCCGATCGCCGCCCTCTCCGACGAGGACGCGGCACGCCTGCTGGACCACCGGTACCCGGACCTGGGCCGACGGCTGCGCCGCATCGTCCTGGAGCAGGCCCAGGGCAACCCGCTGGCCTTGCTGGAGCTGCCCGCCCACGTGGCCGACCGGTCCGGCGACCTTCCGGACGAAGACGTCATCGGTCAGCACGGCGTGCCACTGACCCGACGGCTGCAACGGCTGTTCGGCGCCCGCATCGCAGGGCTCGACGAGAAGGTGCGGGCCGAGCTGCTGATGGGCGCGCTCGACGGCGCCGGGGCCCCGAGCAGCGGCGCCGACGTCCCCGGCACGCGCTACGGCATGCGCGACTCCGACGCGGCAGTGGCCGCCGGGCTGCTGGATGTGGGGGCGGGCACCGGCGAGGTCGTCTTCCGCCACCCGCTCGTGCGTTCCGCCGTCGTGCAGATGGCCACTCCGAACCAGCGCCGCGCCGCCCATCTGGCTTTGGCGCAGGTGCACCGGGACAACCTCGAACGCCGGGCGACGCACCTGGCAGCGGCAACGGTCGATCCCGACGAGGAGGTCGCCGGCGTCCTGGAGGCGGCGGCGGAGTCCGCGACCCGGCGCGGCGGCGCGCTGGCGGCCGTGAACTGGCTGACCCGGGCCGCCGAGCTCAGCGAGAACCACACCGACCGGTCCCGGCGGCTGGCCGACGCCGCGTTCGTCGCCGGTCACGCCGCCCGCCTCGGGCAGGCGCACCAGCTGGTCCGAGCGGACCTCGCACCCGGTTCGACGCGGTCGCCGGCCTCGGTGCTGGCGACCGCTTACCAGGCCCTCTACCAGGACGGGGACGTCCGCTCCACCCACCGACAGGTTTCGGCGGCGATCGAAAGGCTGCGGGACGGCGGGACGGCCGCCAGCTCGACGGTCGGCAGAGCCGAACCCAAGGAGGTCCTCACCCGGCTGGTGACCCTCCTCCTGGCGATCAGTCAGTACAGGGGTGACTGCGCCGCCTGGGAGAGCACGCACGAACTCCTCGCCTCCTTGGGCGGCCTTGTCACCGAACGCGCGCGTCTCTACAGCGGGGCCTGGAGTGACGTGACCAGGTACGGGGCCGACTGGGCCGAGCCGGTACGGGAAGCCGCCGGGAGTCTGCCGGATCTGGAGCCCTGGGACGTCACGCGGTTAGGCGCAGCCGCCTACCACCTCGACGTCCTGAGCCTGTACCGCCCCCACCTGCAGCGCGTAGTGGACCGCGAACTGGAGACCGGGGCCGTGGCCACCGGCATGGTCATGCTGCACCTGATCATGCTCGACCAGATGGCGGTCGGCGAATGGGCCGAGGCCGAGAAGACCGGACAGCGCGGCCTGGACCTGGCGGCCGGGCACGGCCACAACCTGTTCGCCGTCCAGAGCCGGGCGTACCTGGCCCAGTTGGCCGCGCTGCGCGGGCAGGCGGGGCTGGCGCGGGACCTGCAGGCCGAGGTGGACGCCTGGGCCCGCCCACGCGGTCTGGGGTTCCTGACCCAGGTCGCCGACTCCGCCGGTGCGACCGCCGCGCTGAGCTCCGGCGACTACGAGGCGGCATACCTCTACGCCATCGGCATCACGCAGCCGGGGACGTTCCGGCCGTACGCGTACCAGGCCTCGCGTACGCTCCTCGATCTCGTCGAGGCCGCCCAGCACACCGGACGCGTCGAGCAGGCCCGGGCGCATGCCTTGGCCGCCCGCGACGCCGGTCTGCCGGCCGTGTCGCCGCGCCTGGGTCTGATCACCTACGGCGCGTTGGCGATGACCGCCGAAGACGAGCGGGAGGCTGCCGAGATGTTCGCGCGGGCCGCATCCCACCCGGATGCCGCCAGCTTCCCCTTCGAGCTGGCCCGGATCCGGCTTGCGCACGGCATTCGGGTGCGCCACGTCCAGGGCCGGTCGGCGGCGCGGCAACACCTGCTCCCGGCCGCCGAGGCGTTCGAGCGACTGGGGGCGGCCGGCTGGACGGAGAGGGCGCGGGCGGAACTGCGCGCGACCGGGACCCCGCCCCGCGCCTCGGCGTTGAACCTGGCGTCGCTGACCTGGCAGGAACGTCGCATTGCGGACCTGGCCGCGAGCGGCCTGACGAACAAGGAGATCGGCAAGCGGGTGCACCTGTCGCCGCGTACCGTCGGCTCACACCTGTACCGCGTCTTTCCCAAACTGGGCATCACGACCCGGGCGGCGCTGCGCGACGCACTCAGCCGGACCGAGGAGGCTTCGCATGCCTGACGCCGGCGGGCGGTCCGGTCAGGCCACTGCCCGGACGCCGTCGAGGATCGCCGGGCCGTAGCCCGCGGGAACAGTCGGATGACTGAACGCGCCAAGGCGGACGCGTCGTTCGGGGGTCTTCGAGTGTCTCGACGCCATGTGACTGATGCGTCCGACCGGTGGCCGAAGAAGAGTGGAGGAGCCAGCGAGCCTCCGGGGAGGAACAGGAATGATCAACAGGCGTGCATTCACCAAGGCGGTCGGTCTCGGGGTGGCCGCCACGGCCGTGTCGGCCGGCTCGTCATCGAACGCGCAGGCCGCGTCGGCGGCCGGATCCGACCGGCCCGGCCGCCCGGCCCCGGTCATCCCGGCCATCGCCCCGGGCACCCACACCGCCTTCACCGACCTGAAACGAGTCCGGGCCGGCGTGCTCGACATCGGCTACGCCGAGGCCGGGCCGAAGCACGGGCCCGTGGTCATCTGCCTACACGGCTGGCCCTACGACATCCACAGCTTCGTGGACGTGGCGCCGCTTCTCGCGGACGCCGGCTACCGGGTGATCGTGCCGTACCTGCGGGGACACGGCACCACCACCTTCGTATTGCCGACGACGGTCCGCAACGCGCAGCAGTCCGCGATCGCCGTCGACATCATCGCCCTGATGGACGCCCTGAAGATCCACAAGGCGGTGCTGGCCGGCTTCGACTGGGGTTCGCGGACCGCCGGCGTCATTGCGGCGCTGTGGCCGGAGCGGGTCAAGGCCCTGGTGCCGGTGAGCGGCTACCTCATCACCCACGTCCCTTCGCAGCGGCATCCGCTGCCGCCGAAGGCCGAGCACACCTGGTGGTACCAGTACTACTTCGCCACCGACCGCGGCCGCGCCGCCATGGAGACCAGGCAGAACCGGCACGACCTGTGCCGACTGGTGTGGGAGGAGGTCTCCCCGAGCTGGGACTTCGGCGACGCCGCCTTCGAGCGCACGGCCGCCGCGTTCGAGAACCCCGACTACGCCGCCATCGTGGTCCACAACTACCGCTGGCGCCTGGGCCTGGCCGACGGCGAGCGCCGCTACGACCGCCACGAGCAGCTGCTCGCGGCCCGGCCGGTCATCACGGTGCCGGCCATCACCCTGGACCCCGCGCTCGACCCGTTCCTGGCCTCGACCGACGGCACGGGGTACCGGAGGTTCTTCGCCGGCGCCTACGAGCACCGCGTGCTCCCCGACATCGGCCACAACGCGCCGCAGGAGGCGCCGACGGCGTTCGCCCAGGCAGTGGTGGACGCCGACCGTCTGTGACCCGCAAGGGCATCGACCACACGGAGGTGCGGAAGTGAACGATCCCGGCACGCACGAGGAAGCGGCGGAAGCGGCGGACATCCGAAAGGCCCGGTTCGGGTCGCTCCCGGACCGTGTCCCCTTCGAGGACATGGTCGAGGAGAGGGCGGCTGTGCCGAAGGACCGGGCGGTCGACGCCTACGACCCCGACCGTATGGGGGTGGTGTTCTCCTGTCTGGCGGTGGATCTGGGCCTGTGACCGCGTCGGAGGGCCCGGGACGGCGGGACGGCGCCCTCACCGGGGCCGTCTCCAGCCGGGACACCGGAAGAAGCCGGAAGCCTGCAGTCACATGACCGATGTGCGCGGGAGGAACCGAGACGACAGTGGGGACCGCTGCATCCCCTGCACCGTCCGGATCCCTTGGAGCGTGATCTTCCATGTCCAGCACTCAGAACGGCCGCAAGCGCCGGTACCTCGCCAGTGCCGCTGCCCTGGGCTCGGCAGCGGCCATCGGCGCGCTCGCCGTCGTCGGCCCCGCGAACGCCGCACCCCGGGACTCGGCTGCTGACCGGGCCCAGAAGCCGACCATCGTGCTGGAGCACGGCGCATTCGCCGACGGGTCCAGCTGGGACGGCGTCATCGCCAGGCTTCGCCACGACGGCTACCCGGTCGTGGCCGCCGCCAACCCGCTGCGCGGCCCGGCCTCCGACGCCGCCGCGCTGCGCAGCCTCGTCGACCACGTCAAGGGCCCCGTCGTACTCGTCGGCCACTCCTATGGCGGCTCGGTCATCAGCGAGGCCGCCGTCGGTGAACCGCGGGTCAGGGCCCTCGTCTACGTCGCCGCTTTCCTGCCCGCGCCGGGCGAGTCCGCGCTGCAGCTGACCGAACGGTTCCCCGGCTCCACCCTGTCCGCCGCGCTGGACCCGGTGCCCTTCACCCACGCCGACGGCGGCACCGGCACCGACCTGTACATCCGGCAGGACAGGTTCCGGGCCCAGTTCGCCGCCGACGTCCCGGCCGACCGGGCCGCTGCGGCGGCCGCGGCGCAGCGGCCGATCGCGCAGGCCGCGCTGACGGAGAAGGCCACCGCCGCCGCATGGGAGACCGTCCCCAGCTGGGACATCGTCACGACCCAGGACCTCAACATCCCGGCCGCGGCGCAGCGGTTCATGGCCGGGCGTGCCCGCGCCCACATCACCGAGGTGGCCGCCTCCCACTCCGTCGCGGTGTCCCACCCCGGCCTGGTTGCCGGAGTCATCGAGAAGGCCGCCCGCGCCACCCGCTGACCCGTCGTCAGACACGGGCCCCGAGGGCGCTCCGCTCGACGATCGCCGCCCGGTGCCGCTTCGCCATCCCGTTCACCCCGCCTGCGATCCAGCGTGTCGCTCCCCAGGCTTTCCTCAGGGTGCAGTCATGTCACACTCCCCGGTCGTCGTCTCCAACCTGTCGTTCGCCTGGCCGGACGACACCCCGGTCTTCCGGTGCCTCACCTTCGACCTCGAAGCCGACCGTGTCGGTCGCCGACCGGCAAGTGCGTGAGGCGGTCATCGTGCGCAGAGGGCGCCTTCGATCTCGCGGCGGGAGGAGATCGCCAACTTGGCGAAGACCTTGCGCAGGTGCCACTCGACCGTGCGAGGGCTGAGGAACAACTGCGCGCCGATCTCCGCGTTCGGACGCCCGGCGGCCGCGAGTCGGGCTATCTGGGCCTCCTGGGGGGTCAAGACTTGCGCGCCGAGGGTCCGTTTGCGGACGGTCTCCCCGGTGGCGAGCAGCTCGCGCCGGGCCCGCTCGGCGAACGCCTCCATGCCCATTGCCGCAGCCGCCTCGTGCGCCGCGCGCAGCTCGCTGCGGGCCTGGGCCCGCCGGTTCTGGCGGCGCAGCCACTCGCCGAACAGCAGGCGGGTCCGCGCCTCGAACGTGCCGAGCCCGCCCCGGCCGAAGTGGTCGACGGCCTCGCGGTAGCGGTCTTCGGCCTGCTCAGGTGCTCCGGTCAGGGCGTCGGCGACCGCCTGCGCACCGAGGGCCCAGGGCGTGCCGGCCCGGCCCCAGTCGACCAGCCGCTCGCGCGCCCGGGCCGCCACGGCCGGGTGGCCGGCCCGGGTCGCGGCCTCGACCAACTCGCTGCACGTCCAGAGGTGCACGACGAGGTCCTGGTACTCCGCGCCCCGGAGAGCCGCCTCCATGGCTAGCGGATAGTTGCCCAGGCCGTTGTGGAGCACGGCCCGTGCGCACGCCGCCATGCCGGTGAGCCGACCCAGGCCGCGCTGCTCGCCGTCCCTTTCCAGCGCCTCGATCAGTTCCAGGGCCGGTCGCTCCTGCCCCCGATACGCGCTGAGCAGGGTCGTCGTGACCATGCGCGTCGCCATGCCTGCGGCCTCCTCGACCGCCGCGGCCTCGGCCAGCAGGTCCCAGGCTTCGGAGAAGCGCCCCGCATAGCCCAGCGAGGCCGCACGGTAGGGCAGGGCCGTCGAGAGGATCGACAGCGTGCCCGTGGTCCGGGCGAAGCGGACCGCCCGGTCGGTGACGTCCAGCCAGGCCTGGAGATCGCCCAACTCCACGGCGGCGTTCGCGGCCGGCCACAGGACGGCCGGATCCTCACCGTCGGTGAGGGAGCGCAGTGCCCGCGCGAGCAGCGGGAATGCGGCGGCCGGCCCGTCCGTGGTCCACGTGACCAGGGCTCGGAGGAAGACTCCCGCCGTCTCGTCGCCGGGCGGCAGGTCGCGAGCCGCCTCGGCCACCCGCCGCAGTCCGCTCGCGTCGTGGCGGCCGGCCCAGATGGCCGCGCCGAACGCCGCGAGGTAGGTCTCCCGCGCGGCGGCCGGGTCGAGGCCTCTGAGCCGGCCTGCCGCGTCGAGCAACGGCTGCACCGCGCCGAGCCCCGGGTCGGTCATGGACGACGCCTTGGCCCGCAACCGGCTGGCGTTGGCCTTCTGCAGCGGGTCCAACGGCCCCAACTCCGCGGCGGCGAGCAGGTCGGGCACCCGCGCCGACACGCCCGCCGCGAGGTGGGCCGCTGCGGCTGCCAGGGCGCGCCGCGCCCGCTCCTTCGGGTCGGGGGTGAGTGCGGCGGCACGTTCCAGGAAGC